>DAISHM010000206.1:0-3564 GCA_036822535.1 Candidatus Caenarcanales bacterium | reverse complement strand
CGATATCTCTAGGAACTCAATATTACGAGCATGCATCCCTATATTAGGATCATCTTTTAACTCATTAATAAAACGAGCTGTATCTTCGTATGACGATGAAAAAAGGCCAGAAAAGCCACTTAAATCATCAAAATCATCTCTATCTTTCACTATTTGTGAATCTTAACAAATTTCCATGAGTAGTTTTCTTGCTAAATATTAAGAGATCAATTAAAATTTTTGAGTATGACTCTTGAAGATCAGAACAGAAGCCAGCTTTATTCGCTAGATAATTCCGAGAAAAATAAGGAAATTTTTTCTAATTTATTAGATGAGATTAAGTCTGAATTACGCGTACTGACAGAAAAGCAAGAGCATAAAGTCTCTCCAGAATTTAGTGCTTTAATGGATGGCTATGTTATTAAAGCTAATGAAAGTGAAACACTAAGAGTTAAGTATCAGCACATAGAAGGTCATTATGAAGAGCTAAAACTAGAATTAAAAACCCAGAAAGCTCAAAATCGCCAATTAGCATCTGACTTAGATTCGGTGCGAGAAGCATTAAAACTCTCTGAATTAGAGCTTTCTAAATTTAAGCGTGATACTGAGCAAACTAAGAAAGATTACCAAGATAAAGAGGATAGTCTTCTGAATGAGAAAGAGTCTCTTCTAAGAAAAATTAAAGAATTAATGACTTGGAAAGAAAGTACAGAGCAGCTTTGCTATGAGATGAAAGCAGAAATAGTAGAGTATAACCATTAAGTTAAACAGCTACAGCAAGAAAACCAAATCGAAAAACAGACTGCTGAAAGAAGCTTAAGAGAAAGTCAAAAGATAATCCAAGAACTTAAAGAACAGCTAGAACTCAGAGAAAGAGAAGCTAGCTATAAGAATGCTTTAATTGAACAACTAGTCAGGCAGACAGCTCAAGCTAATGGTCATAGTTCTATTAGTGATATCAATAGCATGATTAAAGGCATGCATACACCAGCGAGTTCAGCTGCGATTAATCCTGAGGCTAACTACCCAGATTCATCCGACGATGAAGATTCTGCGAAAAAATTCAAATGGGGTGCATTTAGACTCTAGTTTAAATGTTAGTTTATCCTCCAGAGAATCACGAGACTACTAGTAAAACTATTTTCTTGATTGGTTCTTTTAAGCATAAGGGTTTTCTTGCTAACAAAAAAATAGAAGCTAGCACAGATGGTAGTTTCTGCGAGATGGTAAATTTAAAACTCGGGCTTAATTCTCTGGATTTAAATCTAGATGACGAGAGCTTTTCACGTAAAATTTATAGAAAGCCTCTTTCTATAGAGAATAAAAAAACATTAAAAGACTTTAGTGTTAAGAAAAATATCATCGAGCTACCGCTCAGCATAAATCCTGCTGCGATAAACATTAAACTAGAAAGCCCATATTCTTTATCAGTAGCACTTTCTAAAATTTCTCTAAATTTTAATTCCATAAAATATACAGATCTTAAAAGACCACTTGTAATAGAACAGACAGTTTCAGAGCCAGAGCAAACTCATATAGGAATCGTCTCTAGAGCAGAGATTAAAGAGATAGAAATTATTTCATCATCTCAAAAAACTAAAATTAAAATCCATCATATTAAAGAAGCTATAAAAGAGCGTGCAGCCAAAAATTCAGAACCCACAAAAACTAAACAAAAACTATCATCAAAAGGCTATTCCATGGTCTGCCTAGATCCAGGACATGGCGGCCCTGCATTAGGGGCGGTTTCACCTCAAGGTATAACTGAAAAACAAATTAATTTAGAACTCTGTTTAAAAATTTCAGAGGAATTAAATAGACTTAATATTCCTAATGTTTTAACGCGAAACACTGATAAAGAGATGACATTAACAGATCGAGTAAGCTTCACAAAAAAAATTCAAAATGCCCTATTTATTTCAATTCACCATAACGCTGTTCCAGATTACTGCAATCCTAATAAGCACAGAGGCTTTTCTTGTCATTATTTCCATGAAGGCAGTTATTTAATTGCAGAAAGGATCTCCAAATTTCTGAAAAAACATTATTCACTTAGGTTTGCAGGGATTTACAAGCAAGACCTTCACGTACTGAGAGAAAATTATGAACAAGATGCAATATTAATCGAGATGGGCTATCTTATACATCCAGTGGAATCAATTCTGCTTACAGATACAGAGTTTCAGCATAAAACAGCAAAAATATTGGCAATGGCTATTTCAGAAATTGTAAAATGATAATACGTCATTATGTCAGCTTAGTTCGATGCACTAATCATCGGCTCGGGTATTGCGGGTTTGAACATCGCAAGAAAGTTAGCACAGGCAGGACAGACAGTTTATATTTGCTCTAAAGAGGCGGTCACCGAGGGGTCTAGTAAATATGCTCAAGGTGGGGTGGCTGTAGTTAGCCCTTGGAATCCTGAAGATAAGTTAGAAAGCCATATTTTAGATACTATTAATGCAGGTAAAGGTCTGTGTAAGCCTCATGTAGTGGAGGCAGTACTTAGCCAAGCCTGGCAGCGGGTAGAAGAATTTATCGGTCTTGGAGTGAATTTCGATAAAGATTTTTACCTCGAAGGTTCTCATAGTTTTAAAAGAGTACTGCATGTCGCAGATGCTACTGGTAGAGCTTTAATGAAACCCCTTTTAGATAATGTATCCTGTAATTTAAATATAGCCATATCCCAAGGCACAGAGGCAATCTCTTTATTAAAATCTGGAGAACGTGTTTGTGGAGCTAGATTAAGGACTATCTCTGGAGAAGTATTTGATATCACTGCGACTAATACCATCTTAGCTACTGGTGGCTTCGCTTCTCTATTTAAAGATCACACCACACCTCAAATCCTTACTGGCGATGGTTTAGCCTTAGCTTATAATGCTGGAGCGGTTTTAGAGAATCTAGAATTCATTCAATTTCATCCTACCGTATTTTTCAATGGCTCTAAACCCTTTTTAGTTTCAGAGGTAGTACGTGGTGCTGGAGCTGTACTCAAAAATATTTTCAAAGAAAGCTTCATGGAAGGCTACGATGTTAAAGCAGAGTTAGCGACTAGAGATATAGTTAGCAGGGCGATTCGCGAAGAAATGAAAAAGACTGAAGCTGATTACGTTTACCTCGATATGACTTGCTGGTCTAGGAAAGAGTTAGAAGAGAAATTTCCTAACATTTATCACCACTGTGAGCTCAGTGGCTATGATTTAAGTGAGGACCTACTTCCAGTAAGGCCTGCTGCTCATTACTGCATAGGTGGCATTAAGACTGATATTAACGGTAAGACTAATATAAATGGCTTATATGCCTTAGGTGAATGTGCATCTACAGGCTTGCATGGAGCTAATAGACTTGCAAGTAATTCACTATTAGAATGCATAGTGATGTCAGAGCTAGTAGCTAATAGCGTTTTAAGTGAAAAAATTTCTAAAATAAGCTCTTATGAATTGACAGAAGCTAATATAGAAGAAGAAAAGACTTATGCGATGGAAGAAAAAGAAAGATTAGAGCTAAAACAAATACAAGAATTAATGAATAAGGGGCTAGGCATAGAAAGAAATCTTGAGGATCTAAAAAATACTTTAAAAA
>DAISHM010000205.1:0-3575 GCA_036822535.1 Candidatus Caenarcanales bacterium | reverse complement strand
CCCCCCAGTGTTCTCTTTATAGTTTGCTCTGTCGTTCCATGTTCTAATGGACGAGATATGGACTCAGCTAAATCTCTACCAGAACTGGGATGAGTCAGATCGCTAATTAGAGGAGAATGTAAATTCGCGTGAATATTTTTTCCATTAACGGGACTTAGACTTTTTTTAGAAGTAACACTAAGTTCATGCATGTATTTTAGACTTATTTACCTTCTCAAGAACACTATTCTGGGTATCATGAAGCTTTTGCCACCCATCTCTATCCAATGGACGCAATAAATAACCATCGAATCCCATTTTCTCTCTAATTTTGTTATCTAAATTAATAAAGAAATCATAGGATTCTTGTAGTTTAGGTGTTCCCTGTGCAGCCCAAGTACCCTCATTTCCCTGATATTTCAGCAAGAAGCCTAAAGCAGGCACATTATAGAGTTTAGACGTTCCTGTCGCTAAATTTTCATACTCGGTAAATAAACCAGAAGCAGCATAAGCAATCAAAGCTGGCACCGCATTCAATTTACCAAAACCCAATCCCAGTGCAGCACTTGCAGCTACAACATCCAAACCCGCACCGACTAAAGCTCCTGAACCAGTATCATAACTAGGTGAACCCGAGAAATTTTTCGCTGCAGTATGAAACTTAGTTAAAGCAGAAATTCCAGAGTAAGCAGCTAAAGCTAAGCCTGCACCCTTAATACCTAATCCCCAAAATTTTGTATTGTTTGCTGTTAATAATTTAGGTGCAACTGCTGTGAATGTGTCCTTTAGAGTCTTTATTCCACTAACCCCCATGCCCCATAGACCGTCTGTTATGACCTTGGGAGTAATTGCTTTATTTATATTTTGTGCAGCTTGTCCTAATGATGGTGCTAATGCTGTATTCATAAAAATCCTTTTAACCAAATTTAGACAGTTGGTAACCTATGTTATCGCCTAAATCTCCTACAAAATCATCGATTTGATTCACTCCAGGTATAGCCTCCCATGCTCCACCCACAGCATTAGCTACATTTTCTTTTAGAGCTTTTCCTTGGTCAGTGTTATTCAAAGCCCAGAGAGCAATAGAGCCACCGACCATAAGACCTAATCCAAGTGGATTCATACCAAAAGCTGTTCTTAAAAGAGTTCCACCTACTGTTTTAGCTCCTTGTCCCAAGAGAAAGCTACCTACTCCACGTGTAGTAACCTCTTTACCAGCAATTCCAGCGATGGTTTTCACTCCAGTAGAAAGACCTTGACCAATAATCCCTTTTGCTGCCCAAGCCTTACCTACAGCTTGAGTACCAGCATAACCAGCAACAGCAGTAGTCGCAAATTGAGCTTCAGCATCATGCTTATCATTAGCAAGTTCTAGCTTCTCCTTAAAAGAACTAGTCCCCTGTATATCTGCAATAGCACTATTAATAGATTCTTTTATTTTCCCATCTTTATCATTTTTCAAATACTCAGCTAGCTGACTAGGAGAAAGGGTTTTACCATCTCTTTTAATTTGAGCTTTATCTAAAATTTGTTTAAGTGAGTAACCCCAGCTATTACTAGTATCTTCAGTAGAACCTACCTGCTCTAGCATTTCTGCTAATTTACCTGAATCATTAAGTGCCTTAATAGTATTAAGCTGGCTAGCATAATACTTCATACTAGTCTGCTGAATGCGATCATCTTTGGAATCTACATTAAAATCTTTTTCCTTTCCAATACCAGCTTTAATGGTCTCTGGACTAGCTTGGAACTGGTCGGTAGTGGATGTATTCACATCAGGCAGCACTGAATTATCTTGTGAAGGGTTAAAATTAAAATTTACAGAACCATTATTAACTGAACTAAAACTTGATGATTCCCTGTCCCTAATTGTAATATTCATGTATATACAAACTCTTTTTCTATTTTTTTTGATATTAAACTTAATATTTTCTTTTTGAAACTATTGATTTAAAAGGGGATTCAGGTTTTTATATCTGCGAAATATGCTGCTATAACTATTTCCAACTAAGACCCTCTGTCACTCCAACTTTCTTCAAGAGACTAATAATCGAAGTTGCGATTTGCTTAGATGAATCACCATCTGGCTTCCAATCACTATCAGTGTTTATCTTTTTCAAGAACTCTACTTCTTCATTAGTGATAGTCTTATCCTTCGCTTTATTAACTAGAGTTACCATAAGCGATGTGATCTGGTCTAAATGTTTTACTTCCACACCTTCTTTTACATTCTCTGAATAAAGCTTATTAATTAAAGCTTTATTACTCTCTGTGAGAACATTACCGTGACTGCCATCCCACTTAATTTCTTTATAGTCACCCCATCCATTTCTTTCTTCTCTTTCTTTAGAGCTAATCAATGTATTTTTCTGCTTATCTTTTTCACCTGTGCCTGTAAGAAGATCTAAATTATTACCACCATTACGAACAGATCTTAGATTAGTGATCTGATTAGCTAATGTCTCAAACTCTGCCTGAGTCGCTTCTGGAAGCTTAGCCTTACTTTTTTCAGAAATTTTTTCTTCTGGAGCAGCATCTGGATTCTTAGCACGATAATTATCTATAACAGCCGCATAACTATTGTTCTGGTAATAAGTACGCTTATTAATCTCTTTTTCTATAGCCTTCTGTACAGCTGGATCATCTAAATATCTCTCAAAATTTTCAGTAGTTAGTATTATCTCCTTAGGTTTTCCATCTACTTTTATAATCTCACCCTTCGCATCTCGCTCTTGGACTTTAATTTCACCAGCCTTAGAAATTATATCTTTAGTAAGAATACTCAATGGATCTGCTCCTGCCGCTAATCCCAGTTTTTCCTGAAGAGCTTTAGATATGGCTACATAACGTTCTCTAGCACTGACTTCACTTCTAGTCGACACTCCAATGTCATTTGCATATTTCTCTCCCAGTTCTTTCACAAAATCGTTACTAGAACCTTTAAATACCACACCCGCAAGCACATCCTCTGCCAAATGCTGGTCTAAGAGTGCAGTATAGTAACTCTCTTTGGATGGTGCTTTCAGGTTTTTTGCATCATATGCAGTGCTACGTGCTTTTACATAATCAAAAGCCTCATTTCCTTTGATAAGATTTATAGTTTCTTGAATAGTACTTTTAGTATCTTTGTCTGTAGCGATAAAACCTTGCTCTAAAATATTAGTAGCTGATTGTTTGACTAATGGATTTTCGGCTAAGGTTTCCCTGAAAGGAATGCTAGTGTCCGTAGTACTGCTACCAAGCAAAGAGCTTACTAAAGGATCCGAACTAGTAAAATCAAAATTCATACCGTTAGTTGATGACTCAGGCTTAGCTTCACCACCAAATTGGAACTCAATACCAGAAGGCTTTTTATTAACTTGCTGTTTTGAAGCAGGAGAATCGCCAAAACTAAATGAAAGACTAGATGGGACTTTTGCATTTACTGGAGAATTACCAAAATTAAACGTGAAAGCTTTAGGGATAGTGTTTAAATTAGTCGCAGAATAATTAAAAGTATCAGCCGTAACCTGCTCAGATGGAGCTTGTGAGCCAAATTGAAAGGAGATTCTATTCTGAACGTCTGAACGATTATAATAGCTTAGAGCGAAATCTGG
>DAISHM010000204.1:0-3581 GCA_036822535.1 Candidatus Caenarcanales bacterium | reverse complement strand
AGAGCATGTAATTAAAGTTACAGAAGGTTTAATTAAAACTGCTTTTTCTGCGGTAGGTATAGAGGTAGAGACTCCTTTTCCTCGTATAGATTATGATGAAGCAATTAGTCGCTTCGGCTCTGATGCTCCAGATATGCGTTTCGGTATGGAGTTAGTAGATTTTACTGAATTGATGGCCGCATCTGAGTTTCAGGCTTTTTCTTCTGTGGCTAAAGCGGGTGGACTCGTGAAAGCGATAAATTATAAAGGTGGCGCTAAGCTTAGTAGAAAAGACTTCGATGATTTAAAAGACTTCGTTACTACTAAAGAGATGGGTGCTAAGGGACTTGCTTGGATTGCTTTTAAAGATTTAGGTGAAGGTAATTTTGAAATAAGCTCGCCTATCGCTAAATTCTTTACAGAAGAGCAGATGAAAGAAATACAGACTAAGGCTCAGATAGAGGCTGGTGATGCTCTGTTATTCGTAGCTGATAAAGCGAAAATAGTACATCATGTACTCGCTAAACTAAGAATCTTTTTAGCTAAAAAAGATTCTTTAATAGACCCTAAAGCCCGTAAGCTTGTTTGGGTAGTGAATTTCCCGATGTTTGAATATGATGAAAAATCTAATAGATATAAAGCTAACCATCATCCGTTTACTCTGCCTTGTACTGAAGATTTAGAAAAGCTAGAAACCAATCCAGCTGCGGTTAAGACTTATGCTTATGATATAGTCTTTAACGGAATTGAATTAGGTGGTGGTTCGATTAGAATTCATAATAAAAAAGTTCAAGAGCAGATTTTCAAAGCACTGAATATCGATGATGAAACTGCTAAAGAGCGCTTTGGCTTTCTGTTAGAGGCTTTAGAATTAGGAGCACCACCGCATGGTGGTATAGCCCTAGGTTTAGATAGGTTTATCATGTTACTTTCTAATACAGATAGTATTCGTGATGTTATCGCTTTCCCTAAAAATCAGTCAGCGTTTTGCCCTCTGACTTCAGCTCCTTCACCTGTAGATCAAGAGCAGTTAGATGAGCTTTATTTATCTTTAGTGGAGGCGGAGTAGTAAGTTAAAAACTTTCGGGGCTTTTTCGTCTTTTCCGCTGTCTATAATAAAATTAATTTCTTGAGGTACTTTTACTTTGGTATCTGTGCCTAGTTTAGGTTCGTAGTAAGGGTTAGCCTCATTTATTAGTTTATTTATATTCTCTGTAGCAATAGAAACGAAACTAGAGCCTAGTTCGTGTACTTTTAGCTTTTTACCTTCTGCATTACGGATTTCATAAAGTTCTAAAATATCATCGAATCTCAGAGGATGTTTGTTTGTGTATGGAATCTCCGTCTCAGACCAGCTCTCGTGATTTTTTTTCTTCGAAATCTCTTCTAGATTATTATTAAAATGTATATTAATCATCGAATGTCTAGGTTCTTGAATTTGACTGATTTCAGCAGCTTTAGCACTGGGGCTTAGTGTTTCAGGTAGATTTATCATGGGTGATTGATGTAAATTATGCATTAAAGCTGCACCAGTTACCGTAATAGCTAAGCGACGCTGTCCATCACTTATAAATTGCACGCTTTTATTTAATTCACTGGGTAAAATTCCAGCTTTTACTACGCCCTCAGCAGCTAGCTCTGATGCATTTTCTAATCCCCTTTTTAGAGGTTCTGAGATATATTTTTCTACTGCTTTATCATGCTTTTCCCAGCCATCAGAGATACTACTACGATTTAAACGAAAATTCACTTTCACTCACCCAGCTAATTATAAGTAGAAATTTTTAATTTCAATAGTATATATTATGGGCTATTTCATTTATTTTTTGTAAAATCATAGCTATGCGTAGTGATTTAATAAAAAAAGGCTTTGATAAAACTCCTCATAGGAGCTTATTAAAAGCTACTGGGGTTATAAAAGAGGAAAGTGATTTCGATAAACCTTTTATCGGTGTCTGTAATAGTTATATAGATTTAATTCCAGGTCATGTGCATTTACAGGAGTTTGGTAAAGTCGTTAAAGAAGAGATTAGAAAGGCTGGTGGTGTGCCTTTTGAATTTAATACTATAGGTGTGGATGATGGTATCGCTATGGGGCATATCGGCATGCGTTATAGCCTAGCAAGTAGAGAGCTTATCGCAGACTCTTTAGAGACTGTCGCTGAGGCACATAGATTAGATGGGCTTATCTGTATTATGAGCTGTGACAAGATAGTACCAGGAATGATGCTGGGTGCTGCACGGGTAAATATTCCTACAATTTTTGTATCTGGGGGGCCTATGGAAGCTGGTGTCCTAGAAGATGGTACTAAAGTTGATTTAGTATCTGCCTTTGAGGCTATAGGGGCTTATGCTAAAGGTGATATAGATGATAAGCGTTTAAAAGAGATAGAAGATAAAGCCTGTCCTACTTGCGGTAGCTGTTCTGGTATGTTTACCGCTAATAGTATGAACTGCCTTCTAGAGGCTATCGGAATGGCGTTACCTGGAAATGGTTCTATTTTAGCTACAGATAAAGGACGCTTAGCCTTAGCTCGGGATGCTGCTCGTCAGCTTATGGCTATAGTAAAAGCTGATCTAAAGCCTCGAGATGTTATCACTATGGATAGTATAGATAATGCTTTTACTTTAGATGTCGCTATGGGCGGCTCCTCTAATACTGTTTTGCATACTCTAGCTATCGCTCAGGAAGCGGGTTTTGACTATCCTATCGAAAGATTAAACATGATAGCTGCGAGAACTCCGTATATTTGTAAAGTTAGTCCTAGTGCACCAGATATACATATGGCTGATGTGCATCGTGCTGGTGGGGTTTCTGCGATTTTAAATGAACTAGCGAAAAGACCAGGTCTACTTAAACTAGATAAACCTACAGTTACATTAAAGACACTTGGTGAAAATATCGCTGAAGCTCAGATTAAAGATGAAAGGATAATTAGAAAATTAGAGAATCCTTACTCAGAGACTGGTGGTCTAGTAGCTCTTTTCGGTAATATTGCACCTAAAGGGGCTGTAGTTAAATCTGCGGGGGTATTACCTGAAATGCTGGTACATAGCGGTCCTGCGAAGGTGTTTACTTCTCAAGATGAATGTCTGAAAGCGATTTATGCAGGACAAATCGTAGAAGGTGATGTAGTCGTAATTATTTATGAAGGGCCTAAAGGTGGTCCAGGTATGCCAGAGATGTTAGCTCCGACTAGTGCCATAATGGGAGCTGGCTTAGGTGGTAAGGTAGCTTTAATTACTGATGGACGCTTTAGTGGTGCTACTAGAGGGGCTTGTATCGGGCATATATCTCCAGAAGCCGCTGCTGATGGACCTATAGGGATTATTCAGAATGGAGATATTATAGATATAGATATTCCTAAGCAGATGATTAACGTTAGATTAAGTGATGAGGAAATAGAGAAACGCCTAGCGATGAAATTACCTTTCGAGGCTAAGATTAAGAATGGCTGGTTAGGGCGTTATACGTATTTCGTGACTAGTGCTGATACTGGTGCTGTCTTGCGCCTTCCTACGTAAAAAAATTTAATTATATTTTTTTTAGATACGCAGGATAGGTCTCTGGGTAGAATAGCTTGGGAGACTTATTTATGCGT
>DAISHM010000203.1:0-3608 GCA_036822535.1 Candidatus Caenarcanales bacterium | reverse complement strand
AGATTTAGAGAAATTAAATGGTAACGCAAGTGAAGAAGAGTTAAAAGCAGTCAGGGAGAGGCTTTCAACCCTCGCTGAGAATTTCTCTATAAAAGATTTTTTAGAGCCTTTACGTGCTATTGAGAAGAATAAACGCTATTCATTTGAAAATTCACAGAACCCTTACTATGAGGGTATTACAGATGGATATAATACTAGAGCTTTTATCAAAGCTATAAAAATATTTGGTGATAGCTTCTGTGCCGCAGATATACGTCAGGGAGCTGATAATGTCAGTGAGGCAGCTAAAGTTTTCGAAGCTAATACGGGTTTAACCGATTATGCCATAGATAAGCCTAAGCTTAGGGAAAGGGTTTTACAAACTAATGATTTGTTAGAATCAGTAAAATTAGGTGAAATTAGTCGTCTGATTCTCAGTATGACTAAATCTTCTGAAGATGTACTCAACGCACTTAATCTAAGTGAGAAGAAAGGTCATTTTAAGTCTGCGAATTTCAACCCAGAAACTAATCAGTGGCAGCTTCCTAAGACTGGTTTAGAAATAGTACCACTTACTGAATTAATTCCAGATTTAGATAAAGCATATAAAGAGACTAGTATTAAACCATTGAGCGATCCTAAATTCAGGCAATATTTAATCGCAAATGATGGCGTGCTGACTAAAATGTATGGTCCTTCTGATAGTGGTAAATGGTCTGGTCCTTTCCCCTCATGGTCGGGAATGTTAAAAGCACAATATTTTGATTCTCGTGTAGTAGAGGTTTTCAATGATTTTTTAAAAGATAAATTATCTTCAGGTAATACAGAAGCTGCCTCTCAGAAATGGTCTAGCCATGTTCAGTATTTAGAGTCATTTAAAAATCCTGAATTTAAAGAAATCACAGTAGTAAAAGAAGCTTTATCTGCTTTTCAGAAGAGTTTTAAAGAGATGACTGGAGATGAATTTAGCCTCTGGCAGCAGGCTCAGCAAGAAAAACCTTCTTTAAGAGATGGTGTTAAATATAAAATTATAGATGGCTTTGGGGGGCCTGTAATTAGAGGTAATGGTGCAGATGGTAGATTGGGAGTGAGTCCTACTACGACTAATGGTTTTTTATACGAGCAAACGGTGCAAGGCTCCGAGGTTGATAAATTAAGGCAGCCTGCAAATGCCATAGAGTTTATTACTAAGCGTTTAAAAATAGCTATAAAAAATGCTGGTGATAAATTCAAATCTTCCGCAGTGATTAGTTCCCCTACAGTGCCAGTTACCGTAGATCCTCACTTTTTTAAATTCCTCGATGACACTTCAGATACGCTTAGAAAATCTCTTCGTGAGGGAATTATTGGTATTGATTATCAAGATGATGAAAAATTAGCTCAAGCAAATCCAGAGAAATTACGAAACTATATTAAAATGATCGCTCTTACTACTCCAGCTTTATTTTTAGGTTTATATAATAACAGCAGCAGACCTATTACTAGATCTGGTGAGCAGATTAGCAGTTTACTAGCCAAGAGTAATAATGATGTCGTAAAAATGGTCGAGAATTTAGAGGATAGAGATTTACTTAAGATACTTAATGATATGCGAGCCATTCCTATAGCGGCTTTCTATAATTTAGGTGGCTCTGCACATATTAGTATAGGCGGAGTCGGTGGTCTGAATGATAAGCAGAGAGAAGATTTTATTAATTATTATCAGAATTCTCGTAAGGCTCAATCTTGGAGTGAAAAAATTGTTTCTAATTTTATGACAGATATAGTTAATTCCTGGGAAAAAGAATTATTTAAAATTACGCCACAGCTTATGGAATATGCAGCTAAAACCAATTATGAAGCATTATCTAAGCAAAAAAATTCCTATAACCCAGCTAATGATGAGATTCTAGTAAAAACTAAAAATGATTATCAATCATTAATGAATTTAATTGCTAAAGCTAAAAAATATTCAGTTAGTAATCCTGAAGCAGTGAAATTAGAAGAACTAATGCAGGATAATCCTTTAGAAAGACAGAGGCTTTTAGCTCAAAGACAAAATTTAGATCCACTAAAAAAATCTATCAGTATGGCTAGTGCAGCTATTTTTAGAGAAACTCAAAGCACAGAGCAGAAGACTAATCCATATCAGGAGGCTAATATACCACTTAGTTTAAAAAGAGCCTTTAATAGCTTAGTTACTGCGATATCTTCTAACGATGGGGCTATTGATTATTAATTATACTTTCTTCTTTTCCCTGAGACGTTTTTAATAGATCTTTTAGTAAATTTATTTCATTTTCTAGTGTCTCTATTTTTTCACTCATGGCTTGCAGAGTCGCACCGATGAAATCTGGAGTGTTATTATGCTCTAGATTCTCAATAGTATCCTTTAATTCACCATTCATTTTTACTATACGTCCAGGTATGCCTACTACAGTGCTATACGCTGGAATATCTTTAATTACTACTGAATTTGCACCGATTTGTACATAATCACCGATATTAATATTACCGAGTACTTTAGCACCAGCACCGATTACTATATTTGATCCTAGAGTGGGGTGCCTTTTTTCTTTTTTAGTAGAAACGCCTCCTAGTGTAACTCCCTGATAGATAGTGACATTATCACCCACTATAGTGGTCTCACCGATTACTACTCCAGCACCATGATCTATAAAGAAAGCCTTACCTATTTTTGCTGCCGGGTGAATTTCTATCCCCGTAAGGATTTTAGTAATATGAGCAAAAATTCTGACAAATAGCTTTAAATAAGGTCTCGTAAAATTTAATAAGCCAAGATCTTTTATCCAAAGCTTATGCAGAAAGCGATGTACAGTAATCGCATGGAAACCAGGGTAGCAGAAGAATATTTCTAAAATCGAATTACAGGCAGGGTCTTTCTTATAAATATTCTTTATTTCTTCTCTAAGAGTTCCCAGCATAATTGCTTAGATTATAGCTAAACTTCGTAAACTGCTCTACTTATATTCAGTATCTGCTAAAAACGCTATGTACTAAAACTTTATGGTCTGAAAAAACTCATTCCAAGTCTTAAGATTCTCTTTTATAAGCCCTATCGCTTCGACTTCTTTAATAGAGTTTATCCCTACGGTTTTCTGCAAGCAATGTATGCCATGTTTATCTTTAATCATAACATACTGACTAATTTCCCCTCTCTGAGTGGCAGGATTAGTACCACAGGCAGTCAAACCATTTAGTGCAGGCTCTCCTCCTATAGTTCCAGTGAAAGGTCTTGGCACGAAAGGATCTACGCAGATTTTAGCTATAGCATCAGCCATTTCTTTAAACTGTGTCTCTACGTCACTTTCAGTGACTTGGTAAACATAACGTATCATGTTATTCCATCGCTGTGGATTTTCAGCCGCTGGCGCAAACTCTTTTATAAAGCCTTTTTCAGATTTCTCTGATTTAATTTCTACATAGCCTTTAGGCAACTTATAAGACACTAAATGAGAAGGAGCCGCAGGGTTCACTATGGAACAAGAACTCAGAGCAAATGAGACTAATAAAAATCTAAAGAGTAAGGACATAACATTAATGTATTTTAACAGTAAGTTTTCTCCTTTAAGAATTTTTAACTTGAGGGGTCTCTTGGGGGATGACTTGGGGGGTGGTCTGAAATTCAT
>DAISHM010000202.1:0-3613 GCA_036822535.1 Candidatus Caenarcanales bacterium | reverse complement strand
GCGCATTTAACTCGGGCTGCTGGCTGGCTGACAACTCAATCTTTGCCCGCGCGGCCGCCGCCTTGATCCGCTGCAGCGCGATGGGGTCCTTGGAGAGATCCACTCCGCTTTGCTTTTTGAATTCATCGATGATGTGATCAATGATGCGCTGATCGAAATCCTCGCCACCAAAGAAAGTGTCACCGTTGGTAGAGAGCACCTCGAACTGTTTCTCGCCATCAACATCAGCGATTTCGATGATGGAGATTTCAAAGGTGACGCCGCCCTAGTCATAGACTGCGATCTTGCGATCTTTGCCAGCTGCCTTATCTAAGCCAAATGCCATCTGATTAGCAATTAAACCAATTTTTTCACAAGAAATCTCTTTAACAAAAGCATCTTCGGTAGCTAAACAGCTAAGCTCACGACTAGCTTTATAAGTCTTCTTAAATAAATTAATATCACCGCCCTGAGCGCTAATCCATTCATCAAACTTCACATAAGCCTTACCTGAATCTATCGCAGAGATAACTTCCCGTCTATCTACTAAGAGAGAAGCCAGTTCTAGAACGAGTTCGTAAGTATCATTTTTCAGCTCTCCCTCTAAAATCCTTATGGCTTCATATACTTCTAATGCATTACCTACAGCGTAACCTAAAGGCTCATTCATGTTAGAAATCAGAACTTTAACATCTAAATTTAATTCCCGAGAAATGGCGAGAATCTCATCACGCAGAGCTTTAGCTGAATCTAAATCTTTCATTAAAGCTCCACTACCACATTTCAGATCAATAAGAATAATATCTGCACCACCAGCTATTTTCTTAGACATGACACTAGAGGCTATCAATGGAATAGAGTCTACCGTAGCAGTTAAATCACGTAGTGCATAAAGTCTTTTATCTGCTGGAGCGAAATCCGTATTCTGACCAGAAAGAGCTATACCGACTTCATCTATCTGTCTTTCGAAAGCTTTTATATCTATATCCACTCGAAAACCTGGTATAGACAAGAGTTTATCCACGGTGCCACCAGTATGCCCTAAAGCCCCGCCAGAGAATTTAGACACCTTAAAACCTAAAGCTGCAAGTAGCGGTGAAAGCACTATAGTTACTTTATCACCCACCCCACCAGTACTATGCTTATCGACGAAACCACGACTAGAAGGCTTTCTCTCACCAGAAATATCACAGGCTTGATCGTGCCTTTTTAAAGTCAAAACATGACCACTATAAGCCATAGCCCGAGTAAGCTCTGCCGTCTCACGATGCGAGAGACCATTTAATCTAACTGCCATTAACCAAGCACTGAGCTGAAAGTCTGGAATAGAACTTAAATTATTAATTAACCAATTAATCTCATCTAGACTGTGTTCCAGCTTATTTTTCTTTTTATTAATCAGTTCAAGGATATTATAAGACATAGAACATTTTTAAATCAGTATTCGTCTAAGCTAGAGCTGCTGAACCACCGACAATCTCAGAGATTTCTTGAGTGATTGCAGATTGACGAGCCTTATTATAAGACAGTAAAAGCTTCTTAATAACCGTATCTGCATTATTACTAGCATTATTCATAGCTGTCATTCTAGAAGCAAGTTCACTAGTAGTGGCATCTAAGATATCTGTATAAATAGTGTTATTTAAATACATAGGAGTTAAAGTATTTATCAAAGCTGCTGCATTAGGCTCTAGAATTACATCAGAGGAGCTAGAAGAATTAAGCTCAGCTTTCTTCTCTACAGGAAGAAAATTTTTCACTTCAGCTACATTATTAACCATACTTAAAAAGCGAGTAGAAATAATTTCTACTTTCTGAACCTCAGAAGCTATGAACATTTCAGAAGAAAACTTACCGATCTCTTCTACTAGAGACATAGATGGCTTAGTCGGCATATTTATATACGATTTAATAACCTGCACCCCCTGCTCTTTATACATAGATTTAGAGAAGGTATCAGTAGCTTTTCTACCTATAGTGAGTAAAGAGACCTTAATACCAGCTTCTTTGAGCTCACTTATACGCTTTCTAGCAAGCTTCATGATATTAGCGTTATAAGGGCCACAAAGACCTATGTCAGAAGAAATAATAATTAATAAAATAGAATCTACTTTATCTATCTTTTTTAAGAGAGGATTTAAGTCTAATTCATCCTGCTCTAAGCAAGCTTGTAATTGTGAATATAACTGTTTAACTGCATTTGCATAAGGTCTAGCAGCTTTAATTAATTTCTGCATTTTATTAACCTTAGCTGCCGCAACGAGTTTCATAGCGGCTGTAATTTTCTTAGTTTTTTTAGTGCTATTTATCTTTAGCTTAATTTCTTTTAGGCTAGGCATACTAAATTTATATTTTAGCCTAATAAAGTCTAGTTAATCCTTAATTTTCACGGATTTTGCTTTTGTGCAAAATTTTTGGTCTGATTATTAATAAATAGCCTAGCTCCTAAAACCGTCAATGAATGAAGTAATATTTTCGTAATAGTCATATCTGCGTGCGCTAACTTCGCATCATGCTTCAGGTGAGGATTATGCTCGACTTTAGGCATCATATCACTGTATTTAAGCTCTTCTGGAAACAGCTGCTTAAATTTATTAGAAGAATCCATATTTCGCTTAACTAAAATACCAGGCTCCATGCCATATTTATTAGCTAATTTATCATCAGCCATACCACCAATAAAACGTGTTAGATTATCACCAAAATATAAGATAGGAGTAAATAAACTGGTAATTAAAGAACTTTCGAATAATTCGGCTTTCCCTTGGGCATTAGCCAAGCGGGAGAAATCGTAAGACAATCCCTGATTGAAATATATAGCAGCCTTACTAGGAAATAGTCCATGATTAAATCCAGTATTCTTAATTAACCAATTCGAGAATTTATTAGTACCTTCACTCATTTTTGTTAATGCAATCACAGTACCTTGCAACAAAAAGCCTGAGCTAAGAGCCATTCCTACCGCTAGTTTCTGAAATAATGGCATTTTATATTTTTCACTATTATCATCCTGAACCCCTGTAAAGCCATCTGCACCTAAAACATGCGTCCTAAAAAGACGATTTAGAAATGGAATAGAAGCCCATAGAGATCCCTTAACGCCACTTTCTAAAAATCTTACAGCGAGCTGAAAATTTTTAATTTTCTCTAAATCCTCTGACTCAGGGGTAAAAGACTCTGCGAACTTAATAGCCTTTTCAGCTCTAAGCAGTTCTATATATCGCTTTTCTGGACTAAAGCCTTCCATAGCCTTAAATGTATTTAGATGCTCTCTAGGGGCAGCTTCCGTAATTTTATGCCTCAGCTCATTTTTTAAAAGCTCTGGATTAGAAAGGCTTTCATAAGAAAGTCTCATTATGTTCTGCCCTTCGTGTTGTAAATGTTTAGGTAAAATCAGCTTAGCAGCAGTATCTAAAATATTTTCAGTAAGGCTAACACTGCTCACATTTAAAATAAATTTTAAGAACCCCTTAAAAGCCTCCTCTGAAGCATTTGCGAAATTCAGCACCCCTTCAGAAACATTTCTTAAAAGACCAGCCATGGTAGCAGCAGAATCATCTCCCAAAGCAGTAACTATCGCAGTATACATAGCAGGTCTAGTACTCAGATATCTTGCAGAACGAGTTTTAACTTT
>DAISHM010000201.1:0-3632 GCA_036822535.1 Candidatus Caenarcanales bacterium | reverse complement strand
GAGATGCTAGATGCCTTTAGAATTTTCTTAGGCGGCCGCTTAGGTGATGAAGCTCAATTCGGAAAGCCCTTAGAAGGTCGCTTTCTACACAGAGATATACATTTAGTCTTAAAATAACTATTTCAATTCTATTTAGATGAACGTGAAGAAGATGAGCAATTCAGATTTTTTGTTGATAGATTAGGCATAGAAAATATACAGCGTGAGATCGAGACTAAAACATGCTAAATGAGCAGTTAATTAAAAACGAAGAAGACTGGAATTCATTAGGCAAACGCTTCGAAGGAGCTGCTGCGATTAAAATTTTAGAATTTTCACTAACTGAATTGGGCCATATAGGTGACATCCTTTTCCTGACAGCATTTGGCCCTGAGGGCTGCGTAATCATGGCGATGCTACATACTTTAGTGAAAAATGAACTAATAAAAGCCGATTCATTTAGTATCGCTAACTTAGATACGGGCTATCAATTTAAAGAGACCTTAGAGCTGAAGACTAGATTAGAAGATAAATATGGTTTTAAGATTCTTATGCATCAGCCAAAACTCAGTGTAGATGAGCAAAACAGAGTTTACGGTGAAAAGCTCTACGCCAAAGATCCAGATAAATGCTGTTTTATGAGAAAGCTCGAACCTTTACAGGGATTACTTTCCGATAAAGCTGCGTGGATAAGCTCTATTAGACGTGAACAAACTGAACATCGTGCTAAAGCTTTAGGCATAGAATACGATAAAAAATTTAAACTAGGTAAAATAAATCCCTTAATCTCTTGGACTAAATCTGATGTCTGGAAATATATCCATGAAAATTCAGTACCCTATAACCCTTTACTAGATTTAGGTTATGAAAGTATTGGCTGTGAGCCATGTACTAGCATAGGTGAAGATAGAAAAAATAGTAGATGGGCGGGAAAAGATAAGATAGAGTGCGGACTACATGTGCAGGATCATGAAGTCGAGCAAGGTGGGGAGTTTGTTATATAGGTGGGTGTTTTTAAAAGTTGTTTATAATTTTGCTTAAGATAAAGCCTGTTTATAATTTTGAAGGTTAATCAGAATGCTTTCTGAATTTAATTTGCCCGAGTCTAACAATTTATTAATTTCTTGTAAGCATCTATCTCTATACTTTTCTTCTGATTTGAGAATATATAGATTAAATATTGCATGTATTTTAAAAAAGTCTTTTAACTGTGATAAGCGTTCTCTATCTAAAAGAGAAATAATTTTCATATCATCTAAAATTTCTAAAAGACCTTCTAATTTTGCACTAATGAATTGCGGATCTCTATCTCTATGAATATCAATTTGATTGAATATATTATTAGCTAGATTAAACCTAATTTCAGGACTATCTGTTTCTATAAATAATAAATTTCTAAGACACTTCTCTTCTTTTTCATAAAAGTCTTTAGCTGTAAGTAATTTAGCTGAAAAAGCTTTATTTAATGCTGAAAATTTTTCTTTGAAATAAAAACTATTTTGAGGGTATTTATCTAACCCTAAATCTAATTCGTCAATGTAACTGACTATATCAATATTTCTATTATTCTTTTTCAAATCCTGAATAACAAGACTGTCAATAATACTAAAACTCTCCTGAAATGATCTAGACTTATGCTTAATAAATCCCAGTTTATATATGTCCTCTGGATAGATAAATTTATCTAACTCACCTAAGGTAGTTTCCCAGACTCGCGTAGGATAATTCATATCCGAGATATTAACATGAGATTTGAGATTATCCTGAGTATGATATGTCTCTAGCCCTAATATGCTATCCAAGCCATCATTAATTTTCTTCATTCCATCGTAAATTAAAGCGTATAAGAAAACAAATCCTTCACAATTTACCAAATTATTATTCAAACTCTCTGTAGGACTAGTAAGTTCACCATAAGAGTACCCTAATTTTTTGATCGGAATAGAAATATTCTTCAAAAGCTCTTCAGTATCGATATTAGAAGCCAGCTCCGTATTTAAATACTGCAATTCTGCCTTTTTGGAATCCTTGAGATCTATACCCCAACGAGCAAAAGAATACAAACTATGTTCTAGAAAAGACTTAAGGAGCATTATTATCGGTCACGGTATCCACAATATCTTTGATTAAAAATAATGAAATGCCTATCCCTGAGCCAGTAAAGCTACCTTTAAGCAATTTACTTGCAGTGATTTCTTCTTGTCTAACTTTACTTAAAACAAACTCTAAAGTTTCACCCAAAATCGCCCCACCAACGCCAGCTATTAACAAAACATCTTGAATCAGATGACGCATGATAGTTGGTCTAGTAGACGCTTCTTCTAAAAATTTTAAATCTTCTTCTAGTAACTTTTTCTGCAATTCCTTAATTTCTGGATCTGCATTCTTATTACCTAAAGCCAATTCAGGTTCAGGATTAGCTATCTGCTGAGCTTCATTACGATCATCAGATTTTAGATTTTTTTTCTCTGTGTCACTGATAGTATTTTTCACTGGATTTTTTGGCTCTTGAGGTTTACTTTTCACTAGATTATTGTTTAAACTGGCTGCCTCAGAACCACTTGTAGAAACCGTTTTCTTTTTAAATGGATTACTTATTCCTAACATAATCTATTTAGCTCCATTGGACAAGCCTAATGTAGTCTTAAATTTATTGATCTGCTCTTTAATAATCTCAGCCCACGGCTTAACTGTTAGAAGACGATGAGCTTCCGCAATGTCCTGAAATTTTATTTCTTTAGCCCTAATAATATCATCTAAAAAATTAAAGTCCCCTCTAGTAAAAGCTTCCAGGAGGGGACTATTTAGGATTTTAGCCATATTGTTAATAGCTTCTTGCTTTGGTAAGTCTACCCATGGAATAGACTTTACGACTTCTATCGAAGGATTATCTAAGCGAGGGTCGTGCTTAATTAACTCAGCGTATTTTGCATCATCAGAAGAGCGATCTTTAAGTACCGAAGCTCCGACAGCCCCCAAAGCAATAGTAACAACCGCCGGATCAATACTCAAAGCACTATGTGAAAAATGATTTGATACGTGTGACATTCGAGTTTTATACTATCTTCCAGTATGTTTAATAGTGTCATAAGCATCTAATATCGCAGTACCAAGAGTAGTAATAGCTGCAGCAGGTAGACCCTCAGATTTCCCCAATTGCTTAGCCATATTAAACATTTCCGATCTGTCTAATTTGTGATGTGAAATAGTGGCAAACGCTAGTTTAACAGCAGTCGTACTCATCGCAGCAACACCACCAACTACAAGTATGTCTCTTGTTAAATGGTGCAATGCATCTGCTCGAGAATGGGCTCTATAATCAAACTTTGGAGCTTCCTCTGTCTTAATCTCAGGTAACTTTGCTTGAACAATTTCTAATCCTTGCTTAGCAATAGAAGACAAATCATCTCTAGGTATCTGCTTAGAGAATTCTGCCTTAGGTGCTTCTTCTGTTTTAATTTCAGGCATAATTTCTCTTAATGATTTTATCATATTTAAATGACCTGTATTAGCATTATTAATTGTACTGTTCATTAATTCCACCCTTTCTTTACAATGAATTGAACATTAGCTCCTTTGAGCTATTTTGCTAATACAAGGCCACCCCCCCCCGCATAAAGTCAAGACAATTTTGAACTTATCTAGATTTCTAA
>DAISHM010000200.1:0-3645 GCA_036822535.1 Candidatus Caenarcanales bacterium | reverse complement strand
AATATTTATTAAAAAGGCTCTTAGAGACTGAGGCAGATTTAGAAAATGATAAAGATCATGCACGATCAATTAAATATTTAGAAAAAGCTAGAAAACTAGCTATAGAAATTCAGAATGAAGATTTCGAGGCAGACATATACTATAAGCTCGGAAAGAATTATCTAGATCTAAAAGATACAGCGAAAGCTAAAGAATACTTAGACTTAAGCGCTAAAATTAGCGAAGCTGCTAGCTCAGATGCTTCTCAATAAAATCGGTGCAAACTACACCATTTTTAAAGACATCATTAGCCATTACTTTCTGATGAAAGGGAATAGTGGATTGGATTCCAGTAATAGTAAATTCCTCTAGGCATCTATTCATGCGAGAAATAGCCTGCTCTCTAGTCCTAGCCCAGACTATCAGCTTACCCATCAGTGAATCATAATTAGGCGGCATAAAATAATCTGTGTAACAGTGTGTATCTACTCTAACGCCTAAGCCACCTGGAGGCATAAATCCAGTAATATGTCCTGGACAAGGCATAAAACCTCTCTCGGCATCTTCAGCATTAATTCTACATTCTATAGAATGACCTCTAAGCTTGATTTCATCTTGGGTAAAATCTAAAGCCTCACCATTAGCGACTCTTAGCTGCCACTGAACTAGATCTATACCTGTAACCATCTCAGTAACTGGATGCTCCACCTGGATTCTGGTATTCATTTCAATAAAGTAAAATTCATTAATCTCTGGCACATAAATAAACTCAAGCGTACCAGCACCTTCATAGTTTACAGACTTAGCAGCACGCACCGCAGCAGCACCCATCTTCTCTCTAGTTTCTTCATCGATTACTGGTGATGGAGATTCTTCTATTAATTTCTGATGCCTTCTCTGTACGGAGCAGTCTCTCTCACCGAGATGCACACAATTACCATGGGAATCAGCTAATATCTGCACTTCTATATGCTTCATTCTCGTAATAAATTTTTCTAAATATAGACCTGAATTACCGAAAGCATTCTGCGCCTCACTCTGAGCAGCAAGAAAATTCTTTTTTAGTTCTTCTTGGTTATAAGCGACTCGCATACCTCTTCCGCCACCGCCAGCAGTAGCTTTAATCATCACTGGATATTTAATTTTCTCTTCTACTAATTTAACTGCTTGCTCCACGTCATTTACTAAGCCATCTGAGCCTGGTACTACTGGAACATTCGCTGACATTACTGTTTTACGAGCAGTAGCTTTATCTCCCATCTTCTTTATGGCATCAGCACTAGGACCAATAAATTTAATACCATGCTCTTCACAAACCTTAACGAAACTCGCATTTTCAGAAAGGAAACCATAACCTGGGTGAATCGCATCAGCTCCAGAAACCAATGCTGCACTAATAATAGAAGGTACATTTAAGTAACTTTTTGCAGAAGGAGCTGGCCCTATACAAAACGCTTCATCAGCCATAGTCACGTGCATGCTATCCTCGTCTGCCTCTGAATAAACAGCCACAGTCTTTATGCCTAGCTCTTTACAGGCTCTGATAACTCTGAGGGCGATTTCGCCACGATTAGCTATTAAAACTTTTTCTATAACCATAAAACGATCTTTATACCTAGATTAGCATTTTAGAAATTTCTCCAAAATAGCATTAGTAGATTATATAAAAAATTATCACTATATATGAAGGATTTAATTCTTCTGATATAATCTTTTTAGAAAATATGAAAAAACTAAGTTTACCAATTATAGTCCTAGTGCTTGCTTCACAAGCAGGAACTTATGCTGCCCATGCGGGAGTTTATAATAAACTAAAACAAGTAAACGTTACCCCAGAGCAGTATTTCGATTCAGAGGATGTAAGTCCAGAAGAGAAATCTTTACAGAACACTATGGCCAAAAAAGCTGCTCAGGAAAAGCTTTCTAAAGAAGCCGAAGCTAAAGCTAAGGAAGCTGAAATAATGAAAAAAGCTGAGAGTATCAGGGAGCAAGAAATAAACCTTTTAAATGAAAAATTCCAAGCCGAGAAAACCGCTGCTAATGTAGATACTGAATCTACTAAAAGTAAAGAAAAGAAATGTGGTTTCTTCTGTAAAGTTTGGCGTGTAGTGACCTACCCTGTTAGAGCTATAGGTAAATTATTCTAAGACCAGCTCAGGGATTTAATCGCTTAATTTAAGTGATTAAACATTTTTAGAAAACTCAAAAACAGCTGCTAATTTTAAGCAGCTGTTTTTTTATATTTGCTTATGCAGCTGCTTGTTCATTCTCAGAGCGAATGATTCGCATATCATACTCTTTAGCTTTAAATTCTGTTTTTATAATCTCACAGAACTTTAGCATTTCTAATTTTTCGAGAGCTGAATAAAAATCTACAGTAAAAGAGCAGTGTTCAGGCCAAGTGTGTATGCTTAACTGACATTCTTTACTAATTAAAGTAGCAGTAACTCCCATCGGTTCAAACTGATAGTACATGTCTTTCTCTATCGCAAAAGAAGCTTCTTTAAAAACTCTTTCTAGAGAGTCTTTTAATCTATCAGCTCGCTCAAGTTTAACTTGCTCAGCATTATAGAAATCGAAAATAGCGTGTGATCCTCTCATAATTTAAGCAAAGACCATATTATATCTTATTTCCTTCTAGAGTAACGCTAAAATCGACTCAAATGAACAATTCAAGCACGCAAGAAGGGCAAAAGGCAATCTAGTATTAAACAAATCTAAAATTTCCTCTAAAGCTGAAAAAAAATCTCCCAAAATAATATCTTTATTGCTAAGATCAATATGCATGTCTAATCAAGGGACTACTAAATTTTACACTAAAGAAACCGTTCAAAGGAAATGGGTCTTAATTGATGCTAAGGATAAAACCCTAGGCAGATTAGCTACAGAGATAGCTGCGATTTTAAGAGGTAAGAATAAGGCAGAATTCACTCCTAATCAAGATTGTGGTGATTTCGTGGTAGTGGTTAATTGTGCTGCTATAAAAGTAAGTGGTAAAAAACCTAAGCAGAAGCTTTACCAAAGACACAGTGGTATACCAGGTGGTTTTAAGGAAGAGACTTTAGAGCAACTTTTCAAAAGAAGACCTACAGAGGTTTTAAGAAGAGCAGTAAAAGGTATGCTTCCTCATAATAGACTTAGTGATAGATTAATTACTAAGCTTAAGCTTTATGCAGGTGCAGAGCACGAACAATCAGCACAATTAAAATAGGAAGATTTTATAAATGAAAGACGCTAAGAAAGGCAAATTAGACTTAAATAATACTGGTAAAAGAAAGAGAGCTATTGCGAAAGTTAGACTAGCTCCTGGTTCTGGTAATGTAACAGTAAATTCTAAACCACTTAAAGACTATTTTGGTCATAGACTTTTAATCGAGAAAAAAATTAATTCTCCTTTTGAGATTTGCGGTATAGCTAATAGCTACGATGTAATCGCAGATGTAAAAGGTGGCGGTATAGTAGGTCAAGCTGATGCTATCATGCATGCTGTAGCTAAAGTATTGTCTGGTGTAAACGAGGCTAATAAGAAAGCTCTTAAAGCAGCTGGTCTCTTAACTAGAAATTCATTAATTAAGGAATCTAAGAAGTACGGACGTAAATAAGCTCGTAAGAGATTCCAGTTCTCTAAGAGATAGGACATTTCGGTTATCTATTTTATTTTCTAAA
>DAISHM010000199.1:0-3676 GCA_036822535.1 Candidatus Caenarcanales bacterium | reverse complement strand
GAACTTCAGTAGAACAGATGAAATATTTCATTGAAGCTACTGGTAGAAAGGCTGCACAGCGAGATACGCAGTATCATCTCATTTAAAAAATCACTATTAGCCATCTGCTAGCTTCATGTTATCACTATTTCCTTCAGCCCGGTTTGCTATTCTAGATTCTAATATCTCTTCTCTATTTTCTAGCCTACTATTTATCAGATCTAGTCGTTCTTGGCGTTTATCTAAAGCATTAGGAAAAAAAACACCGCCAGAATCTTCCTTCTCTTCAAGAAAATTTTGTCTACCCTCTACTCGATCTTGTAAATAGTCTACTCTATTAGAACGATTTACTAATCTCTCATCTATTCTAGCTCCAATCGAATCAAAACCCATAATAATTAAAACTCCTCTTTCAACCAGCATAAAAAATAATTATTATCAAAAGGTTAATTTGCTTTGATCTGAGCTATTAATCTAAAATCTATTCTTAACCAGAACCTCATTAAGAGCTAATTGCCCGCCTCTAGCACGAGCAGGCTCTTTAGCTTTCCCGATAGGTAATAGCATTCCGATTATATGATCTTCTGGTAGTTTAATAATTTCAGCTACCTTCTTTGGATCAAAGCCGACCATAGGACAAGAATCATAGCCCATTGCTTTTGCTGTTAACATAAGGGTTTGCGAAACTATGCCGATAGAGCGCATAGCCTCATCTCTTTGCAGTGAAGCGTTATCTTTATAGAAATTTTTTATCATCGGTACTATAGCTGCGCTGACTTGCTCTGGTGCATTAGCCCAATAACGCTCTGGATTTTTAGCGTGAGCATTTAGATCTGCACACAGGACTAGTAATATGGAGGCATCTTTAACCTGATTCTGTTTCCATGAAGCTAACCAGATTTCCTCTCTTAGACTAGCTTCTTCTACTAATACGAAGCGCCAGTTTTGCATATTAAAAGATGTCGGTGATAGGATAGCTAATTCTAGAAGCTTCTGTATTTCAGCCTCAGTCATTTTATGATCTGGATCGTAGTGCTTAACTGATCTGCGTTGCTCAATCGCATTAAAAGTATCCAAAGTCTGAGTTAAAGTCATAGTGAAGATTTTAACAGCTTTTGGGATTTTCTATTTATGGAATTTACTTAAAATATGTTCATTTTTTTTGAACATGCTTGAGAATAAGATCTCTAACTTCATCAATATTTAAATTATCTGTATTAATCTCAATAGCATCAGATGCTTTAACTAGCGGTGACTCTTCTCTAGTACTATCTAAATGATCTCTGCGTTTAAGATCTGCGATAAGCTCCTCTAAGCTTATGCTTTCACCTAACTTTTTCATATCTTCTAAACGCCTTTGAGCTCTAATATTTACAGAAGCTGTTAAAAAGAATTTATAGTCAGCAAAAGGAAATACTACAGTTCCTATATCCCTGCCATCGAGTATAACGCTTTCACCACGAGAGATACGTCTTTGTTCTTCTACTAAAAAAGTTCGAACTTCTTTGTAGCTGGCTATGTGACTGACATTTTGCGTAACCGCTATGCCTCGAATATAATCACTGACATCTATACCATTAATGAAAGTTCTGATTCCTGTTTCAGAGTTTTGAAAATGAATTTTAATATTTTTACAGATTATATCTAAGGCTTTTTCATGATGTTTATAAAGAATTTCTGTCTTAATTGCTTTCCTAATGCTCTTTTCTGTGATGATCTCTTCTTCAATATAAGGGCGTAAGAGCATCTGTGATTGTAACCACAAAAAAGTGACAGCTCTATACATAGCTCCAGTATCTATGTATAAGAGACCTAATTCTTTAGCTACTAATTTAGAGATAGTGCTTTTGCCACTGCCAGCGGGGCCGTCTACTGCGATTATCATGCTAATAGATAGCTTAACTGCTTTGGGAGGATTAGTAAATTTATTGATTATCTGCTTTGATTTGTTGATTTAAGTTATTAATCCAAATTTCTAATAGGGAATTATTACCTTTTATTGAATTGATTATTGCTCTACCATTATTTTCTGGATTGACAGTTAGATAGGTCATTAAGACTCTATAGCGATAGTTGTTGATATCTTCTTCATAAGTTGACTCTGCGAACTGATTCCTATCTATTTCTTGATTCAGGGTAATATCAGCTAATCTACCACCTTCATTCAAGTGTTTAATGACTGGTTTATATACATCTTCATTTAGCTCTTTGTTAATTTGCTTTAAATCGCTTTCACGAAGAGTATAGCCTCCTGCATTATTTTTGTTATCTTCTAAGAAAGCTTTGTATTTACTAGTACTGCGAAGTAATTTAAGTTCTTCATCCGTTGGATTAATTGTATAAGCCATGTATTGTTGGTGTCCTGAACCAGTCTTTTCTCCTTCACCAATCTGCATATTGTTCAATACAAAGTCAATTTTGGATGAATTATTACTATTTTGGTCTTTGTCACTTTCTAATGAACTATTTTCAGGAAATTGATTATCAATAAGCTGAGTTAAACTATTTTTTCTATTCTCATAAAATTTCCAAAACTCTTCTGCTTGAATAGCTTCTGTCTTCATACTCGTCCCAGAGTCTTCTTTAGTTAATTTCAAGGATTTGAAATTGCCATCTGGGATATTTCCATAAACAGTTGCATACTCTTTCCCATCTTGTCCTCTAGCCGAAGGTGGAATTACTACTTTATCACCAGAGAATTGTACTGATGATAATTGAATCTCTTTTGCATTACCACTGCTAAAACCACTTAAGATTTTTTCTAATGGTCTATTGTTATCTGATGGTAATTCAGTTTCAGCGTCGATCTTCCCGTCATTGTTAAGATCCTGAGCATCAGTGGTGATATTTGTTACTTTCTTCCCTTCGCGATCTTCGCTACTATTTACCAAATGCTGCTGTGTAATAGTTTTCTCAGCGCCATTAGCGTCTGTAACTTTGCTGGAAAACTCAATAAAGGCATTTTCTGTACCTAATAGCTCAGGTTTAATCCCTCTTTGTCTAAGCTCTTCACCGCTAATCTGCTTGATACCCACACCATCTTCTTCTACTCTTTCATTAGTGAGTTTAGCTCCATTACTGAGGGTGACGGTAGAAGCTACTGTAGTTCTTAGATTTTTCTGTAAATTTTCTATTTCTTCTAATTGTTTATCTATTTCATTTTCACGAGCAGTTATGTCTGCTAACTCATCCTTGTCTTCTGAGAGTGATTTTCTGTATTCTGTAAGTAATTGACGGCTTTGCTCTAGATTTGCCCATGCTTGTTTAATCTCTTCATTACGCTTTAAGACTGCTGTATCATTAGACTTTAGGTCTATATTGGATTCATAGATTGCTTTGTTTTGTTTCGCTTCCACTTCTAGTCCTTTACTTAGTTCTTCATAGGTTCTTTCTTTAGGCTCTATGGGTTTTCCATTTCGAGTCGAATTGTTTAGAATGATATTTGCGTTTCTGCTGACTTCTGTTTTCACTTGCTTAATTTGCTCATCACTAGCGAGTTCATTAATAGTTACATTCTTACCATCAGCATCTTCAGTCGTGCCCTCATTACCTAATTTAAGATTAACAGTCTCTGTCTGCGGTTTATTAGATGAATCATATCCTGTGATTTTTTTAGTGGCTTTTTCAATAGGTTTTACTACATGCGTAACGGCGGTTTAATTACCCAGCGAGTGGCGAATTAATTACCCACTTAACG
>DAISHM010000198.1:0-3750 GCA_036822535.1 Candidatus Caenarcanales bacterium | reverse complement strand
ATGGTATCTTAAAAATTCTCTCTAAGATGGGAATTTCTACGGTCAGCAGCTATAGGGGTTCTGGCTTATTCGATATTTTAGGATTAAATCAAGATGTACTAGATTTTTGTTTTAATGGCAAGGAGAGCGTTTGCGGTGGTTTATCCTTACTTGAATACGAAAAAGAGCTAAGGGAGCTAGCTCTAGAAGCGAATAACGAGACTAAAGAAATTAACTGTGGTGGTTTAATTAAGTATCATCCAGAGGCTGAAGAACATGGTTTTACCCCAGAAATAGTTTTAAAACTCCAAGATGCAGTAAAATCTGACGATTATCAGAAATTTAAAGAATATTCTGCTTTGGTAGACCAGCGTGAATATCTATGTTTCAGAGATTTGTTTAAACTTAGCAGCTCAAGAAAAGCTATTCCCATAGATGAAGTAGAATCTCGTGAAAATATAATTAAACGTTTTTCTATTTCAGCAATGTCTTTAGGTGCAATTTCTCCAGAAGCACATGAGGCTTTAGCTTTAGCTATGAATAAATTAGGTAGCCGCTCCAATTCAGGTGAAGGTGGCGAAGATATTAAGCGCAGCTTACAAAATAGCCACTCTAAAATTAAACAGGTAGCTTCGGGCAGATTCGGTGTAAATGCCGAATATTTAGCAGATGCTGAAGTCATTCAAGTAGAAATCGCTCAAGGAGCGAAGCCTGGGGAGGGTGGTCAATTACCTGGTTATAAAGTAAATGCTCTAATCGCTAAATTAAGGCATGCTAAAGAAGGGACTACTTTAATCTCCCCGCCACCGCACCATGATATTTATTCGATAGAAGATCTAGCCCAGTTAATTTATGATTTAAAAGAAATTAATTCTAGTGCTGAAATTTCAGTTAAACTAGTCTCATCTTTAGGGGTAGCGACTGTAGCTCTTGGGGTGGCGAAAGCAAAAGCTGATGCGATCACTATAGCAGGCGCAGACGGAGGCACAGGAGCTAGCCCGCTGAGTTCTATTCGCTATGCAGGTTTCCCTTGGGAAATAGGTTTACTTTTAACTCATAAATTACTAATAGAGTCTGATTACAGAAATGATATTAAGTTACAAATCGATGGTGGTTTAAAAACTGGTCTAGATGTCATTAAAGGTGCTTTAATGGGAGCCAATGAATTCGGCTTCGGTACTAGCAGCTTAATTAGCTTAGGCTGTAAATATCTCAGGATATGTCATTTAAATAACTGTGCGACTGGCGTAGCCACTCAAAACGAGACTTTAAGAAAAGAATATTTTAGAGGTCTTACTGAATATGTAATAAGTTTTATGAATTTTATCGCAGAAGAAGTAAGAGAGCATTTGGCAGCCTTAGGTTATCGCAGCCTAAATGAAATAATCGGCAGACAGGAAATCCTAAAGCTTAAAGAACCTAAAACTATTAAACAAGCAATGTTAGATTTTAGTAAGCTATTTCTAAATTCAGATCAGCTTTCTTATAGTGAGCCATTAGAAACTAGTATTCATCTAAACGACGGGAATGATTTTAATCAGATGCTTTTAGAAGAATATAAAAATCATAACCGCAGTGTACTTAACGTAATTGGAGTTCCGCTACACGTCCACGAAGTGACAAATTCGTGTAGGAGTATAGGTAGTTCCCTTTCAGCATATATAGTTAAACAGAGAACAGCAAACCCAGAGCTAATAAAACCTAGACGGATAAAATTAAAAGGCATTGCAGGTCAGAGCTTCGGAGCTTTTCTCGTAGAAGAATTATGTCTAGAACTAGAGGGTGCAGCTAATGATTATGTCGCAAAAGGTCTCTCTGGTGGCACGATTATACTTAAAAGCTCTAAAGCACGTGGTTTTATCGCCCGTAATAGCATTATCATGGGTAATACCTGTCTATATGGAGCGACTTCTGGGAAATTATTTGCAGAAGGTGGAGCTGGAGAGCGTTTTGCTATTAGAAATTCTGGAGCTATAGCTGTAATAGAATCAGCTGGCGATTATGCCTGTGAATATATGACTGGGGGAACTGTTTTAATACTGGGTTCTTGCGGTATAGAAATTGGTGCTGGTATGACTGGAGGAATAATTTTCATTTTTGATCCAGATAAGAAATTATAAGAAAGAATAAATATCAGTTCAGTCTGATACACTTACTTAAAAGATTTAGAGGATAAAGAATTAAAAGATACTTCTAGTCTGAGATTAAAAGAACTTATAGGTGAACATTTCTTACATACTAATAGCAGTTGGGCTCAGCATATTATTGATAACTACACAGAAATGGAAAAAGATTTCGCTATAGTTTACAGTATAGATTCTAAAATAGAGGACTTAATTAAAAATGAATCATTATCACTTTCTCGACTCTAAAAGAAAAGACCCTGGAAAAGCTTTAGCAGAGGAGCGAGTAAAAAATTTTAAAGAAATCTATTCTGCTTTTAACGAAACAGAGAGTAAAGATCAGGCAGCGAGATGCATTGACTGCGGTATACCTTACTGTAAATGGAGCTGCCCTGTAGTAAATCATATTCCTGAATGGCTAAAGCTAGTCGCTAAAGGCGATATCATAAAAGCAGCAGAATTATCTAATGAGACTAATAGCTTACCAGAAATTTGCGGGAGGGTATGCCCTCAAGATCGTCTCTGTGAAGGAGCTTGCACTTTAAATGCTGAATATGGTGCTGTTAGCATCGGTAATATAGAGAAATATATATCTGATACGGCATTCTCTTTGGGCTGGGAACCTAAAAAAGCGACTAAATGGCATTTAGATAAATTAGTTAGCATAATTGGTGCTGGGCCAGCAGGTTTAGCAGCAGCAGATTATCTTAGTCGTAGTGGCATACCCGTTAAAGTTTATGATCGCTATGCAGAAATAGGTGGTCTACTTAGCTATGGTATTCCTAATTTTAAATTAGAAAAAGAAATAGTCTTAAGGCGTAGAAAAATTTTAGAAAAACAAGGCGTAGAGTTTATTTTAAATACGGAAGTAGATAAAAACTTATTTAGTGAGATCTATGAAAACAGCTCTGCTGTATTTTTAGCTTTAGGTACTTATAAAGCTAGGAGTACGGATTTTGATTTAAAGAGTTCTAAAAATATATTTTTAGCTTTAGATTATTTAATCAGTCGTATTGAAATGAGCTTTGACTTTAAGGCGGGAAAAACTCGTAGCGAAATACAAGAGAAACTCCTAGGTAAAGATGTAGTAATTCTAGGCGGTGGTGACACTGCGATGGACTGCGCGCGTACTGCTCTAAGAGACGGAGCTAAATCAGTTAAATGTCTTTATCGAAGAGATTTAGCTAATATACCTGGCTCTAGAAGAGAAATAGAAAATGCTATAGAAGAAGGTCTTGAATTTATTTGGAACACTCAGGTAACTGGCATAGAGAATAATGCAGAGAAGCTTATACTCTCTACCGTAGAAACAGAATTACAGATTGGGAGCTCGAAACGTATGATACCTGTAAATAAAATAGGCTCAGAGAAAACTCTAGCCTGCGATTACGTTATAGTCGCCTATGGCTTTAATCCTAGTCCTGCGGATTGGTTTACAGACTTTGGTATTCAGACTGATGCAAGTGGAAAAGTTTTAGTTTCTAAAGATAAAGAAACACAATTTCAAACAGCTAACCCTAAAATCTTTGCTGGTGGGGATATGGTTAGAGGTTCTGATTTAGTGGTCACCGCAATTTATGAAGGTAGAAATGCCGCAGAAGCAATAAAAAGAAAACTCTTAACTATTTATTTATAAATAAATGGAAAA
>DAISHM010000197.1:0-3780 GCA_036822535.1 Candidatus Caenarcanales bacterium | reverse complement strand
TGCTAATGATACCTGTAAAGCAAGAGACCTAGTCTGGGAGCCAGCTTGTGTAGTTACTCCTAGTTATTTAGCGAAAGAAGCTAAGAAAATTAAAGCAGAGAATATTACTGTTAAGGTTTTAGAGAAAGCAGACTGCGAAAAATTAAAAATGGGTTCTTATCTAGCAGTAGCAGCGGGTTCTAGTGAGCCACCTAAATTTATTGAAATTAGCTATTTACCTAAAGGGAAAATTAAAAAACATATCGCCATCGTAGGTAAGGGAGTAACTTTTGACAGTGGCGGTCTTAGCTTAAAGCCAGCTAAAGCCATGGAAATGATGAAGGAAGATATGTCTGGGGCAGCTGCAACGATAGCCATTATGAGTGCATTAGCTGAATTACAGCCCGCTGGAGTTCAGGTTACAGGAATAATAGCAGCTACAGAAAACATGCCTAGCGGTGCTGCTTATAAGCCTGGAGATGTAATCACAGCGATGAACGGTAAAACTATTGAAGTTAATAATACTGATGCAGAAGGTAGACTTACTTTAGCAGATGCAGTCGCTTATGTATCAATGAAGAATCCAGATGAAATTATTGATATAGCGACTCTAACTGGAGCCTGTATTACTGCACTCGGTAATGTTTGTGCTGGTCTGATGACGAATAATCAGCCCCTTTTAGATCGTGTTAAAGCCTGTGCTGATGAGCAAGGGGAGCGCATGTGGCAGCTACCTCTCTATGATGAATATAAGGAAAAATTAAAGTCTAGTATCGCCGATTTAATTAATGCTGGTTCTGGAGGTCAAGCTGGAGCCCAGAATGGTGGTTTATTTATCAGAGAATTTATCGGTAAAAAAGCGAAATCAGAAGAACAAATAGCGTGGTTACATATTGATATTGCTGGACCTTGTTGGTTTGAAGAAGCTCAAGACTGGTCTCCGAAAGGAGCTTCTGGGATACCAGTGAGAACTTTACTAAGCTATATTTTAAATTAACTTCCCCTTAATCTAAACTGCCCATAAACAAACTGGTATGCAGGGGGGGCCTGTAAATGGACATCAAATTAACTGATGAACAAAAATTACAGCAAAATAAAATAAATGCTTTTATTTTAGATGTAGAGAATAAGCTAAAGGCTGGTTCTAATGTAAGCTTAGACCTAGGTAGTACTTTAAATGGCTTATTTAAGAGCTTTGATCTTAACAAAGATTCCAAGTTTAATGCCGCAGAAGCGACAGGTCTAGTAAGCAATCTCAGACAGATTAATACAGAAGCTAATATCGCAAAGCTCTTTCATACTAACGGCGAGTTTAATTTTAATACTGAAGCCAGTCTAGATGTCACTGGTGATGGTAAATTTATCGCAAAGGAAGATTTAGTAGCGATAACCCATATTGTTGATTCTGATGCTGCAAGAGCGGTCTCTGATAAATCAAGTGGAACTAGCAGCTTTGCAGATTCGGTAAATGCTAAATTCGGCACTGGTAATGTATTCGGGGGCTTAAAACATTTTAATGCAAAAGGAGCTCTTTTCGTTACAGAAGCAGGCTTTACCATTATGACTGATGTTAATGTGAATGGTAATACTACTCAAATCTATGATAAATCAGGGAAAATGATTAGTCGTATATGGGGAGATCCTCATGTAGAAGACGATTCCGGAGTCAGAGGTGATGACTGGCACTTCGGTGATGACTCGAGCTTTATTTTACCTGATGGCACTGAAATTCTTTTTAATACTGAGGGAAATGCTAAGAACAATGTCTTTGCCACTACTGGTTTATATATCATCTCAGGAAAGAATGTCTACCATACTGGTCAAGCCATGAACCCGAATGGCATCAGCACTAGTGGGCGTAATACCAGTATTACTCAATTAAATATTTCAGCGACTGAGTTTGATGCGACTTATGCTGATCAAAAAAGTAAATTTGATGGGGCTGGAGTCTTTGCTTGGTCTTCAGAAGCTAATTCTGGTCGTGGTGGCTGGGCAGTAATGACAGAGACTAACGAGTTTCAGGATGTAGCATATGAGAGCTGGTCTAATTATCTAAAAGCAGGAAACGAAACTTTTGATAATCAATACGCAGGTAAAGTAAACATTAATCGTGCACAGAGAATTAGAGCTTTAGATGGTGAAGCAGTGAGAATATTTGATACTGTACAGAGATCTGGTAAGAGTAATATCAATATACCTGGCACCGAAACTAATTCTCAAGATGCTTTCTTAGATTATCACTTTATAAATAAAGCTTCAGAGAAAGAACTCACAGCCTATAGAGATATGCTTCTTGAAGGTGCTTCCCCTGAGCGAATGAAAGCTTTAGATAATTTTATAAAAGGCAAACTCGATAAAGAGCTAAATACAAAAGATGCAGAACAATATTTAAATTACTTAGTCAATAGCCCTAATCTAAACTTAGCTAATTCTTTTTTAAATATAGTTAAAACTAAAGCAGATAGTGCAATGCTAGATCTTTTAGAGATGCAATTTCAAAATACTGGTTCTCTAAATAGGGAAGTTGGGGTAGAGGAAGCCTCTCTATTAGACAATCTAGAAGAAGCTTTTGAGTTTAAACTAGATAAGACACTAGGTATCGATCTAGAAAAAGCTAAAGATTTGTTTTGTGAATATTGCTTTAATGAGTCGGCAAACTCTGCTGAATTAACTGCTTTTACTAATATCGCAGTAGAAGCAAGTAATCAAGAGACTTTACAAGCCTTAGATAATTATATAAAGAATGGCGATAGCCTAGGTTTAAATCCAGAACAGGAAGAGAAATATTTAAGTTATCTAGTGCGTTCTGAAAATACTTTGCTCGCAGATACTTATCTAAGATTAATTAAATCAAACGCAGCAGCAAGTAAATTTGAAATTTTAGACGAATATGCAAGAAGAGATTTAGGTCTCAGTAAAGAGCAGGAATCTAGATTCTTAAATGCTTTAGAAAGCTTTGATAGTATAAACATGATTAATAAATATCTAGATATTCTCAGCTCAAATAAAGCTTTAGAGCGTTTAGATGCCATAGAAGATTACGAGAAACGTGATCTCAAACTAAGTGCTAAGCAAGAAGAAGTATTTTTAGATTATTTAGATCGTAGTAAGAATAGCGACATCGCTATCAGCTATTTAAACCTAGTGCAAGATAAAGCTTCGCCTCAAATTTTAAAAGCTTTAGATGATATTTATCTATCAAATTCCACTATCAAAGAGCCGCTCAAACTCAATGATCTGCGCTTTGCTGATCAATTAAACAAGCTTGCAGCAAGTGGTCTAGGTGGAGAAGCTGCCACGATTTATAACAAATTAATTTTCAAATTTGATATAGATAGTCCTCAGCATAATTTTATGAGTTCTGTATTAGACACACTGACAGAAGTAAATGCTGGAGCTGGAGTGAATGTAAATCCTGCTCAAAGACTATCAGCTAATAGAATTTTATTAAAAGATTTAGCAGCGATAGTAGATAATCCTACTAAAACTTTAGTTAAACTCGGATCTAATGCTGATCTTTTTCAAGCAAGAAATGAATTTTTAGCAAAATTCACTGGGCCTTATGCAAATGTCGCTTTAGCTTTAGCAGATGCACAGATCGACTTACTTGAGAGCATGGATCAAAACGATCCTAAAATCAAACAAGCCATAGCAGCTAATATTCAGATGATGGACTTTAGTTCGAGCTTCGCTTCAAGCAATATTAGCCCTGTGTCTACTAATAATGGAGAAGTAAGATTAAATACTAGACAGCGTTTCTTATATTCTAAATTTGAATCTGCTCATAAAACTGCACACGGT
>DAISHM010000196.1:0-3825 GCA_036822535.1 Candidatus Caenarcanales bacterium | reverse complement strand
CAAGTCGTTAAGGGAGTTAACTTTATTAATATCAGAAAAGCTGGTGACCCAGTCGAACTTGCTCGTATATATTATGAAATGGGAGCAGATGAACTTTGTATTTTAGATATTACTGCTAGCCTAGAGGATCGCAAAGCTACTTATGATGTGATTCGTGCTACTGCTAAGGAAATTTTTATTCCTCTTACTGTAGGTGGCGGGGTTTCTACTGTAAATGATGTAGAGATGCTCTTACACTCTGGTGCTGATAAGGTAGGTATGAATTCAGCGGCTGTTAAAAATCCGAAATTAATTTTAGATGCTGCTAATGCTTTTGGTAGTCAATGTATAGTGCTGGCGGTAGATGTTAAAAGACACGATAATTCTTGGCGAGTTTATATAAAAGGTGGCAGAGAAGACACTGGTATAGATGCTATAGACTGGATTAAAGCTGCTGAGCAGCGTGGTGCTGGTGAGATTTTGCTGACTAGTATGGATGGTGATGGTAGTAAAAATGGTTATGATCTAGCTCTGACAGCGAAAGTCGCTGAGGCTGTAAGAATACCTGTTATCGCAAGTGGCGGTGCCGGTAATGCACAGCACGTAGTAGATGTGTTAGAAGCTGGTGCTGATGCCGCTCTTCTTGCTTCAATTCTCCATTTTGGTGAGACTACTATTGCTGAAATAAAAGAAAAGATGTTAGCCTCTGGGGTAAGAACTAGGAATTAGTTTTCACTGCGTCCCGTTTCATACCATAGATTACCGTCATAGATTAATTCTAAGATATCTCTAGCATTAAAAGTCTTACTGCTAGAGCCGACTAAGTCTATTTCATTTAAAACAAAGCTAGTACTGTTATTAACTCTAACGAAAGTATCGAATAGTATAGTTAGCCTTTGACCTACTACGCCACCAGAAATAGTTCTTAACTGATCGGCATTAGAATCAGTGTTGGCCGGGGTAGAATCTGTAACACGAATGAAATTAAGTCCAGTAGCACTTAAGCTAGCACTGCTGCCTAAGCCATTAAGATTAATCGGGGAGAGGTTTACGCTAATTGGAGTTAGACCATTTATAGTGCCACTAATATTACCAGTTACTATCAAATCTCCAGATAGATTGAGGTCTACAGCATTTACTGAATCGCTCAGTATATTTAAGTTAGAACCAGTACTACCAATACTAGTTAGGGCACTGAGGGTTGTGATATTTGGTTGTGAAGCTTGTAGAACATTCTGAGCATCTTGTACCGCACCAATTACATTAGCTCCAGTAACGCTAGTTGGTCCTGCTGGTCCTTGCGGGCCGACTGGCCCTGCGGGGCCTTGTGGTCCTACTGGTCCTACTATGCCTTGAGGACCTGTGGCTCCAACTGGTCCTTGTGGTCCCGCTGGACCTACTGGTCCTGCTGGCCCCACTGCACCCTGCGGACCTACTGGTCCTGTCGGTCCTGCTGGGCCTATTAAACCCTGTGGTCCTGCTGGCCCAGTAATAATATCTGAAAATAAACCGCTATTTGCATTATTAGGTATTTGGCTAACATTATTTAAATTGATTTGAGGACTTAAAGGCTTATCTGAACTTAGATTCAGGTTAAGATTCTGAGGTTTTTTTGATAATATACGAGTTACAGCTTCAGGGTTAGATTCAGATATATCTCCACCACTGCTTTTTAAAACTATACGATAAATATTACTAGCATTATTAGGCAAGCTGGGTAATACTACCTGTGCTTTATTAGCTCTTCTATTTACAAAAGTTTCTAAGGCTAGCTCCTGACCATCTGCGGTGATGATACTTACCTTAAATTCATTCTCTGGGCTGCTAAGAAGACTTTTAGATTTAGCCGTGAAGCTTAGTATAGAGCTTTCATACAGCACATCAGGGATTTTAGAAAAATTAATCGCAGCCTGTGTAGGTAAAAAAGATATAGAAGTTAATAAGCTAAGACTTAAGATTTTTTTCTATGCAGAGCTAAGAAGAAGATTACGCTAAATATCAAATTAAACATGATCTAAATAATACGCTAATACATTTTAGGTTAGCATTTATATATTAATTAGTCAAAGTTTATAAGCATTAACCATTAGTCTTAGTGAGTAAGAGTTAGAGACTTCGCCTAGTGGTGCTAAGTCCCAATACCAGTTTTTTTGTTCTTTAATATTTAAAAGGTTCTGCTTTAAGCTGATACCAAAAAGACTTGATTCTTGGGCTATTTCCTTACCTCGACGATCAGAAACGTATTTATGGCTGTCACTGATTACTAGTACTGTTTTACCAAGTTTTTTTAGGTGATTCAGTATTGAAAGATGTTCTTTAATTATCATCTTATAGAAAAAAGAACAGTCTTCTTCCTTATATTCAGCTTTAAAATATTTTTCAAAAAGTTTAGCGAAGCTTAAAGGGAGCTGAGAGAGCAGGTTTAATGAAATGACATTCTGGGTTTCATTACTAGCTGTGATTTTAATTAAAGGGTGCTGCTTTATAATCACACTAAAATTATTCCTCTCCTCTACGAAGTCCTTTAATCTTTCTAAGAAAGCAGAGTAGTTATTTTTATATCTTGAAACTAAATCTAGAATCCTTTCCATACAGTCTGTTACATCAAATTCGCTGTAGAAGATATTAGGATAGAAGCTAAGAGCTTCTCTAGTATTTTTTAGGAAAAATAAATCGCTGAGTATTACTTTTTCAAAGTGATCAGTTAAAAAATATAAATCTAAATCATTAGCCATCCCAGCTCCGAGCACGACTACATAAGAGCTACCAAATATACTGGGATTTTTATCTATATTTTGGTTAATAAATTTTTTACTGTTATCTAAATGTGGCTTCCAATGGTTTAAACAGCGTTTATACCTAGCTTTAATTGCAATTAATTCTTTTATCTGCTCGTAGTCTTTTAGATAACGCGGGCATCTAGAGAGATTTTCATAATATTCTAGTGTCTCAAAAAGCATCTGTGGAGCTAGCAATTTTGTCCTGCTAAATAAGCAGACGACCATGCCCATTGAAAATTATACCCACCTAACCAACCTGTGATATCGACTAGTTCACCAATGAAAAAGAGTTTAGGGATTTTCTTGACCTCCATGCTATTACCTTTAATCTCATTAGTATCTATACCACCTAGGCTAACTTCTGCTTTTAGAAAGCCTTCTGAGCTATATCTTTTAAAGCGAAACTCACTAAGCTCTTGCTGAATTTGATCTAAAAATTTATGAGGATATTCTCCTAATGTTAGAGATAGATTAGATTCAAATCTTTCTGAAAATTTATCTAAAAAGCTTTCTGGGATTGATTTTAAGCTCAGCTTGAGGATGTTTGCTAGGCTTTTTTTAGCGAAAATTTTATCCTTGATCATTTTTTTCAAATCACTACTAAGTAATCTCGTCTCAGAGAATAGGTTTAAATGTATATAATCACTATCTTTTGTGTATGAGGAGATTTGTAGTATCGCTGGACCACTGAGTCCACGATGGGTAAATAAAATATTTTCACGAAAGGATATTTTATTTTTCTTCTTTATATTAATATCTTGTCTCTCTGCCGTGACTATGGAATCTATGGCAGTGCCACTAAGCTGTTTGTAAAAATCTAGATCTTTAGCTTCACTCATTAAGGGTACTAATCCAGGTTTTGGTTCGATAATATTTAAACCCCAGTTCCTGGCCATCCTGTAACCAAAATCATTAGCACCAATCTGAGGGATAGACAGACCACCTGTAGCGATGATAAGGGAGGATGTTTCTATCTGGAGCTTCTTCCCATCTGCTTTAGATACCGCATAGCATTTAAAGCCAGGGTTCTCTATATGAATTTTCTCAGTCTGTACCTTCTTTATGA
>DAISHM010000195.1:0-3847 GCA_036822535.1 Candidatus Caenarcanales bacterium | reverse complement strand
GCCACAGACCTAGTAGCTAAATTAGACAGCCTAGATAATTATGTTTTGGCTCTCACAAAAAATAATTCAGTTACTTAAGATGTATTCAATGATATCAAAGAGTTTACAGCAGATAATCAAGTGATTGGTAGCAATATAGCTAACCGTAATCTTTTCGCTGGCAACAAAGAAGATCGTACTAGTAAAAAAATTAATACTTTACAAGATGTCTTCAATACTGGTAATGTGCTTAATTCAGCAGTTAAAAGTCAAGATTTTAAATTTATTGAACAGTTCGAAAATATTTACCAAAAATATTATCTCAGGAATGAAGAGCTTTATAACAATATAGTAAGTAAGTTTAATGATGCTGATACCAAAGCTATAGTTACTAATGTATTAGATGCTCTTAATCGTGAAGAAATAAATAATAGCCATCTTTCCTATGCAGAAAGACGTGCAGGGAATGAATTAGTCTTAAACTCTTTAGCTAAAATACTAGAAGATCCGAGCAAATCATTCTTCCCTGGCTCTGATCAAAATATGGTAATTTACAATTTAAATAAAAGTCTAGAAGGAAATAAAACTTCAGACAAGCTTTATCCAGATGCTTACAATGATGTAGTATTTGACGTTCTACTATCTTCCCAAAAACAGCTCCTAGACAAGCTTCCCAACAGCACTGCAAAAACTGAAGCGTTAGATTTAGTAGATGCGATAAATAAATTACCAAAAAATTTATTAGTTAGAGAATACTCATCTAAATCTGGAGCCAATCTAACTGCTGCGAAGCTCAATGATTTTGAAAACATGCTTGATAATCATGGTTCTAAAAGTGACATAGATCTCTTAAAAGCTTATAGTGACAGAAGCAGTAAAAACGATGTTATAGCAAATGACTTAAAGACACTTATAGAGTATGAAGGAAAATCTGGTTTCAGAGTAGCTGCTAGAGCTGAAAACCTGAAAAACAGCAGTATAGAAATCAGTGCTGACTTAATTGCCTTAGCTTCACAAATCAATCTTAATCCAGATTTTAATAATTCAAGATTAACTAGCTTGCTTGAAAATAGTGCTAATCTAATTCTCACAAACTCTGGTCCTAATCAAAGCTTTATAGAAGAATTCTTTAGAGAGACGGCTTTACCTAAGATCCAAGATTACTTAAACGATGCAAGCCTTAGTGCAAGTGATATTAATAATCGTATTGAACCGTTTTTATTTATAGCAAAAGGTATTACTCAATTTGATCCTGAGCTCATGAAAGCTTATGCTAATTTAAGTGCGATAGATAGTCCATACTTAGATAAACTAGAAGCTATCATAACCTATAAAGGCTCTGGTGGCTTTAGAGTTAACTCTGAGCTCAATAATTTAGCCCCAGAAAAAATAGATAGGGCTTTCTCTTTGATTAGCTTAGCTGATGAATTAAATGACATGGCTGAATTCCACAATTCAAGCCTAATTCGTTACTTAGAACAAAGTACTAATTTATATCTCAAGCCCGATTCTAGAGTAAATACTGCAGAACAAGACCGAATAAAAAACTTTGTCAGTGATGTTACATTATAGAAAATAAATGAAATTTTAATCAATGATTCACTTACAGCACAGGATATAAGTGAGCTACTCACAACATTCAGTCTAGATACAGAGTCTATAGTAAATCCAGAGAAATCTGGCTATAAACCATTTAGTGTAAGATCGGCAGAAGCTGCTGGTCGAAGATTAAATACTGGGGAGCTTGAAACACGCCCAGTGGGGAGTACACAGCAAGTGGTTCTTAATGAAGAGACTAATTCCAATCTACGTCTTAGAAATTTAACAGAAAATAAACCAGCTAAGATTCAAGCTAAAATAGATCTTTATGAAACTTTAAGAAACACTTTACAAAGCCTACTAGATGCTGAAACTGACTCTAACAGCACTAAAGCAGTGTCATTAAGAGATGCAATTGATGCCTATACCAATATAATTGACTCTTTGAGCAATTTACTTAATTAATTGTTAACCTGAATTTGCAAAAATTTCTTTATCAGGAGTTATTAAGCGATGAACGTACAATTAACAGAGGCACAAAGACTACAACAACAGTTAATCAATGGTTTTATCACCGATTTAGAAAGACAGGTGCAGAATCAGGGTACAGCCCCAGTGAACATGGATCTAGGCAATGCTCTTAATGGTTTATTCAACAAATTTGATAATAATAAGGACTCTAGATTCAATAATAATGAGCTAACTTCATTAGCTGGTCACTTAAGACACTTAAATACAGAGCAAAATATAGCACAATTATTCACAGCAGATGGCCAGCTTAATTTTACAACCGCCAGTCAAATAGATATAACGGGTGATGGTAAGTTCAATGGTCAAGAAGATTTAGTAGCTCTGCAGCAAATATTAGCATCGCGTTCATCAAATAGCTCTAGTCAAACAAGTAGCTCGATAAGTCCAGGAACTGTCAGTGCAGGAATTGGCAATCCTAGCAACGGAGTTAAGCACTTTAACAGCAGAGGTTCTTTTTTTGTTACTGAAGATGGTTTTACAATTTTAACCGATACTAACGTTGGTGGTCATCAAACAGATATCTACGACAATGCAGGGAAAATGATTACAAGAATATGGGGAGATCCACACGTCGGTGATGGCACTACAGCTGCTGGTGGATGGAATTGGCACTTTGGTAATGACTCTACCTTTATTCTTCCAGACGGCACGGAGATTATGTTCAACACTGAAGGTAACGCAAACAATAATGTTTATGTTACCACTGGTTTATATATAAAATCTGGTAATGATGTGTATCAAACTGGTCAGGACTTTGGCACTAAGACTACAGGAGTCGCTTCTGATGCGAAAACCAGAAATTCATCAATAACTAAACTTGCAATAAGCGCAACTGAATTCGATGCGAAATATGCAGATGCAGGAGCAGACGCTAATGGAGCAGGTGTCTTCGCTTGGACTAAATCTGCTAATAATGGAGTTGGAGGCTGGGCTATACTTACCGAAGGCGGAGTATTCCAAGACGTAAAAAATGAGTCTTGGGGAGATTATCTAAAAACTGGTGGAGCTAGCTTTAAAGGACAATACGAAGGAGTAGTACAGGCTTCTAAAGCTCAAATGATCGCAGCCTTAGACGGTGACGCTGTAAGATCTTTTGATATTATTAAACAGAACATTAAAGACGTGCCTGGTAGTAATCCACCGATAAAATCAGATGATTTATTTTTAGAATACTATTTCAAACACGGAGCGAATACTAAAGAGTTAAAGACCTTCGCTGATATGGTAGCCAACGGTTCCTCTGCAAGTAAAATGCAATTCTTAGATGATTACATTAAAAATGGTACTGATATTCAGTTAAGTGATTCACAAGAAAGTAAATTCCTAAACTATTTAGTAACCCCTGCGACGACTAAAATCGCTGAAACTTATTTAGGGTTAATAGAAGATGGGGCTGATGCTAAGAAATTTGAACTCTTGGATAATTTAGCTACAGGTAAGTACAATATGACCTCTAGCCAACAAGATACATTCTTAAATTATCTAACTAATTTTGATAATACTAAGCTTGCAGAGATTTACGCAAGTATTATTGAGAAAGGCGGTAATCAAGATAGTTTAAATCTATTAGAGAATTACGCTTCTGGAAATCTTGGTGTCAATTTAAGCACTGAACAAGAAAACAAAATGCTTAATTACTTAAGCGAAAGCTCTAATAGCAATATAGCAAGAACCTATATTAATTTCGTTAGAGATGGAGCTAGCAGTACTTCCTTGCAAACGTTAGACGATATCTTTACTAGTGCAGGTAGTGCTAGAGAAGTGCTGACTGAGAGTGATTTAAGGTTTGGAGAAAGTC
>DAISHM010000194.1:0-3853 GCA_036822535.1 Candidatus Caenarcanales bacterium | reverse complement strand
GCAGGTAGTGCTAGAGAAGTGCTGACTGAGAGTGATTTAAGGTTTGGAGAAAGTCTGAATACCTTATCGAGGAACTTCAGAATAAGTGGAAATTACTACGACAAGATAATAGATAATTTTGACACAGTGCCTGTAGATCAACTAAACAATGTCTTAGATAAAATAATTGAGTTAAATGAAAATGCATCTGTCGCAAGCCAGGCGAAGACTCAGTCAATAGATCTTTTAACTGCTTTAATATCTGTCATTCAAGATCCGACTATGGCTTTATTTAATACTGATTTGAATAATGCTCAAGCTGTATTTATGAATAGCAGCCTTGGGAAAAATGCAGGAATAACTAAGGAAATTCTTGAATCGCAGTTACTACTCTTAAATGATATGAGTCAGACAGATCCAGCGGTTATTGCAGCTAAACAAAAAACAAACATGATGTTAGGATGGATTCCAGATTATCTCACTAATCCAGATGCAGAGACTCAAAGCTTAAACTCTGCAGAGAAAGGAATTTATAATACTTTCATAAGCAGCTTCCCTGCAGGAACTTCACCTAGTCAAGCACAGAAGGATGCCGTTTTAGAACTCATTGATGGTGATTATGCTTTAGGTGATAATGTTGCATTCATGGCAAGCTACAGTAAACTAGTAGCCTCTGGGGATAATGCATCTGCACTTAAACTTGCTGAAATAGCTAAATTCTATGGTGATGGAGCTATCTCTTCATATACTAAACTGGTTTCTAACTCTAATATTTCAGCTGAAACCGTAGACGCGGCTTATTCTACATTACAATTAATGAAAGAAATGCAGGAGCAAAACCCTAGTGCCTTTAAGAATGTTATAGCAGGAAATGCTAGTAATTTCCTACTAAAAACCCTACTTGATGGTAAAGGTGGATATAGTGCAGGGGAAGGTGCTGAAGCTAAAGCATTTGTCGAGGCATTGAAAGATGCTCTAGGCGATCAACCTAACACTATGACCGATTCGGAGATGAGCATATTTATCCACACTAGCCTTAGAGAATTTGATAGAGATTTAGGACGCAATGGCAATATATCATTCTCAAGTAAAACTGAGATTATTGCCAAGAATAAAGCAGCTCAAAATAGCTTTAATCAAGACAGTGCCGAAATCCAAATCAATATATTTGAGTCTATGATTAACTTCTATAATAGCCAGATCGCTCAAGAAAATGCTAAAGAAGAGCCTGATACTGGAAAAATTAGTAAGCTGACTGCTCAAGTAAGTTCACATAGATCAGCGATAGCAGCTTTGGAGAGAATTGCAAACTAAAGCATTAATTCTTATTAATGAGTTATAATCTTTGAAAGTCAGTTCGTATTTAATTGGGGAAACGTGAATACAATAAACTCCGCTTCTCATGCTGATGTTCTAGCACTTGTGACTCAGATAGCAGTTTTGCTTTTGGTTGCGAGGGTCTTTGGAGAGCTGGTACAACGCTGGGGACAGCCATCTGTAATAGGTGAAATACTCGCAGGGGTGATTTTAGGTCCTTCGCTTTTAGGTGCTGCTGTGCCAGAGATATACGGCGTGCTGATTCCTGGTAATCCAGTGCAGGGCTATCTTTTAGAGACTATAAGTCTAATCGGAGCAGTGCTGCTCTTGTTAATAACTGGTTTTGAGACCGATTTAAATTTCATTGCTCGGCGAGGCAGAACGGCTGCACTAATTTCACTGGGTGGAATATTTTTACCTTTTGCCTCTGGTTTCTATTTAGGGCAGTTATTACCTGAAGATTTATTGACTGACCCGAATAATCGTCAGATTTTTGCTTTATTCATGGCTACTGCCATGTCCATTTCTGCTATCCCAGTCATAGCGAAGGTTTTAATCGATCTGAATTTAATCAGAAGAAATATCGGTCAAATTATCATCGCTTCAGGGATGATAGATGATGCCGTGGGCTGGACTTTACTTTCCATCGTAGTTGGTATGGTAGCTTCTAATGGTTTTACTTGGTTTAATTTCTTTTCATCAATTTCACGTGTATTAATTTTTATTATTCTTAGTTTTACATTAGGTTTTTATTTAGTAAAAAAAGGTCTTTCTTTTCTTCAAGAGAAGTTTAATGATAATGAAAAAATCCTTAGTTTAGTTTTAATAATGACCTTTGCTTGGGGGGCTTTAGCCCAGTTCCTTCATTTAGAGGTCTTTTTCGGAGCTTTTGCGATAGGGATAATTTTCGGGCAGATGCCTAGATTACCACATAGCGTTATTGAAAAAATTAGAAGCTTTGCGATGAGTGTATTTACTCCGATTTTTTTTGCGGTAGTCGGTCTGAAAATGAATATATCTGCGCTGGTAGATTTAAGATCGGCGGTGATCGCACTTATAGTCATACTTATAGCTAGTTTTGGAAAAATAGTGGGAGTCTATACTGTAAGTCGTTTTATCGCTAAACACGATCACTGGACTGCACTGAGTTATGGTGCTGCATTGAATGCTAGAGGTGGTATGGAAATTATAGTAGCTTCTATCGGTCTTTCTGTAGGTATTTTGACTAATGAGATGTTTTCTATGATAGTCTTAATGGCGATAGTAACTTCGATTTTAGCTCCAGTGGTCTTACGCTATACTTTAAAGCACGTCGAAGCTGATCACGCAGAACTAGAAAGACTAGAAGAGGAAGCTGCGACTAAACTTAGTGCTATTAAAAATATAAGTAGAGTGCTTATACCTATACGTTTTGATCCAGACAGAGCTAATTACAATAATCTAATTATTCAGATAGTAAAATTTGCCCTGCTCTCTAAAATAGCTGCTAAAAACCCTTTATCTATAACTCTTCTAAGCATAGTAAATAAAGAGCATAAAGAAGATGCGAAGAATATGCTTAACGATTTAAGTAAAGATATAAGTGCAGTGGAGCTTAATAAAAAGGTTTTAGATAGAGAAGATGATATCGCTAATCAGATTTTAAATGAAGCTCAGAAAGACTATGACATGCTGATTCTCGGTACTGTAAATAATCATAAGGACTCTGAATCGTTATTCTCACCATTAATGGATACTTTAGTTAGGCTATCACCGACTATGGTAACTACAGTAGTCTATGCTAAGCAGATTCCAGAAGATTGGCAGCTAAAACGCTTTCTAGTACCTACTAATGGTTCTATATCTTCTCGTAATGCTGCTGAATTAGCTTATTTCACCGCGGCGCCAGAAGATCCAGTTACTATACTAAATGTAATTGCACGTGATAAGAATTATTGGGGGAATTTTATTTACAATAAATCTCATAATATTCAGGCGATTATCGCTAAGTCATTAGTAGATGAGTTAGTTGAGCTCGCTAAGCTTTATAAAATTAAGGCTGAAGGTAGAGTGAAAATCGCAAATGACGTTGATGCTGAAATTCTGAAAACCTCTAATGATGAGAAAGTCGATCTTCTAATTCTTGGTACAGAGATTAAACCTGCTTCAGAGAGACTTTTCTTAGGGCCTAGTGTCGAGAGGATATTACACGAGGCTACTTGCCCAGTAGTAGTTATTAATACACATAATGTCTCAGCTTAGGAAATTAATAAAAAATATTAACTATGGAATTTGATTTAAAGGCTTTAATACAAAACATCGGCTACGCTGGGATTTTCGGCATAGTCTTCGCTGAATCTGGCTTATTTTTTGGCTGCTTTCTACCTGGTGACAGTTTACTTTTTACCGCAGGTTTCCTTGCTTCACAGGGATTACTATCACTGCCTGTATTACTTATAGGTTGCTTTATAGCAGCAGTTTTAGGTGATAATGTCGGTTATGCTTTTGGGCATAGAATTGGTAGGAAGCTCTTTCAGAAAGAAGACTCATTCTTATTTAAAAAAGAAAATCTAATTAA
>DAISHM010000193.1:0-3875 GCA_036822535.1 Candidatus Caenarcanales bacterium | reverse complement strand
TTAGATGGCGGCATAAAAAAGTTCTGTAAAGAAATATACATCCCTCAAAACATCTAGAAAGGACGTGTCGCTAAACAAAGAAGATCTAAGAAAGCTAGCATTAATACATTTAATCTTAATCGAGCTAGTATAGGATTTTACTGCTCAGAGAAAGTCCATAATTTTACAGAAATCTCTAGACTAGGGGAAAGACTTCAATCAAACAAAGAAGCCTACATAATCACAAAGAATAGCGAATTAGATAAAGTCAAAAACTCTCTGAGTAAAGCTCACAAAGTGCTTTTAAAAAGTGATAAGTATACTTTCCAAAAAGTCTACTAAAACTTTTCTTACCACTTAATAGTAGCGAAAGATTCCATATCTATATTCATACGATTACGATATATCAATAATAGTAAAGCTAAACCTATAGCTACCTCAGCAGCAGCGATAGCCATAACAAATAAGCTAAAAGCCTGTCCTTTAACCGCAAGTGGGTCTAAGAAGTGAGCGAAAGCTACAAAATTGATATTCACAGCATTTAACATTATTTCTATACTCATAAGCACTCTAAAGGCGTTACGAGACACGAGTAGACCAAAAAGACCTACAGAGAACAAAAGCGCTGAGAAACTAAGATAATCAATTAAACCTATACTCATAATTACTTAATATCCTTTTTACTTAAAATTATTACCCCAACTAAAACCACCAAAAGTAAGACTGAAATTAGCTCAAAAGGTAAAATATATTTATTTAACATTAAAAAACCAATCTGTGAGAGATATTTATCATCTACCAGATTTATAAGAGCAGAGTGCCTCTCCGCACCAGTAAGTTTTGCGATGGCCTGCCAGTCTTGTGAACGAATAATGAAGCTGAGCACAGCAAATACTAAAGATGAGATAAATAAAGAAACTGTAACTCTAGTCTTAGAACTAAACACATGATCTTTCAAATTATGTGCCTCTTCCTTAAGGGAACAGAGCATTACTGCAAAGACTATAACTAAAACTATACCTACTGCGTAAATTATCACCTGAGATACCGCTACAAAGTTAGCATTTAGCATAAAATATAAGCCAGCAATCGAGACAAAGGTACCGATCAAAGTGAAACCCGCCCTCACTAAATTAGGATTCAATATCATACCCAAAGCACAAATTATCGAAATTGTGGCAAGAATATAAAAGGGCAGCGAAGATATATTAGCTAGAAACTGCATCAAATTACATTCTAGTATAATTGTTTCGACAAGTAAATTTATGAGCTTGAAAAATTTAACCGAGTCGAGAATTATTATCGACGGCACTACAGGTAAGCCTCAAATCAAAGGCTGCAAAGTCAGCGTAGCAGAGCTTATTTTACAGATTATTGAAGGGAAGGAATCCGCGGATATACTCAGAGCCTATCGAAGTATTAGACTAGAAGATATTAAGGCAAGCTTAGCTTACTGCTATTGCATCGCAGATAATATTACTCTTAAACTACAGACTACAGATGGTAATACTAAAGAGGTATTTAAAGACCCAGAATTAGAAAGAGAAATAAAAGAAAAAGAATTTAATATTTTTTATCAAAACTTAGAATCACAGGCTTCAGTACAGGAAGATCTCACTAAAGCACACATTAGCCGCCTAAAAGAAACTAAAAAATTACAAGCCAGTAATGATAATAAGTCAGCGACACCAAGCAAACGTGCCTATGATTTAATTATTGAGCTAGGAGTTAAAGAAAAAACTAGAATTTTCACTGATGCTGATGCTGTAGAGCAGAAACTAGATATGAGTTTTGATAACTATCTGTTCAAAATCAGAAAAGATGGAAAATCATGGCTCACCTATTCAGTGAAGGATAAAATTGAGATAGATAAGCAAATGCGTCGTAATCTGAAGGTCAGATATATTAACGAAAACAATGAGAAAGATGAAGGAATATTTGAAGGTTATCTTACTACAGATAGAAAACATAAAGTATTTTTAGAAAGAAGCGATGAAGGTAAGACTTGTGGCAGGGCTTTATAATGGCAGACGTAGGCAGTACAGGTAATTTTGACCCTAAAGCTCAAAAAGTTTCCAAATCAAAAGGCAGCGACAAAAAATCTGATAAACCTAATCCTGCACAGATAGAGAACACGCATAGAGAAACTCACTTAAAACAAATTCGCCAAGAGAATAGAGGGCGTTATTTAAATGCAAGTGATGCTCAGAAATTCGTACCAAGAGCTTCTAGGGAAGATCACATAGATAAATTCAGCCCAGAATTAGCAGGAGAAGAAGATGAAGATCTTGTAACCCCATTTAAAGCTAAAGAAGAAAAAGAAAAAGCCTTAGTTAAAAACCCTCTACTGAAAAGTAAACTAGATTTATTAGCTAAGTCTAAACAAAATAATAATTTAGATAATTTTCATGATAAAAAAATGAAACCCCCTAAGCCCTCTCTAAAATCTTTACTCGCTCCTAAGGGAAATATAGATAAAAAAATGAGTTACGAGGAGCTAATAAACTTAAACCCTCACCTGAAGAAGGTTTCTAGTGTCGAGATAGACAATATGAAAGAGCTACAGAAAACCATAGAAGGTGAGCTAAATTTAGAAAAAAGTGAAAAGCTATTAAACTCTAAAGATAAATCAAATAAAAATCAAGAACTAGCTCCATTAGCCAGTCTTTTCGATCTTGATGAAATATTTTTTACTGAAGATTTTAATCCAGCTCTTCTAAAAGACTTTCTTCAAGCAATAATCAGCGATGAAAACAGTCCCCAGTCTGTCCAAGAGCAGATTAGCGATTCTTTGAACTTTATTAGCGAAGATAATATACTTCAAGATTTCATTTTAATGAACTTGCCTTACCCTTTTCCTCTATTCTTTAAAAGAATTGATGATGAATTTGAAGATATAGTCGAAGAGCTAGAAGATGAGAATGAAAAACAGAATCAAAATGATGAAACCTATGATAATGAAGGAGATGAGGAAGATGATGATGACGAAGAATTCATTCCGACCAGCGTTGCAGCACTCGCTATAGAAACTTATAATTTCGTCAAAATACTTGCGATACTAAAATATTCTAAAGAACAAAATAAGCTAGAACTGAGTTTCAAGGGTGATATCAATGGTGAAGAGCTTGCCATTGCAATTAACTCTAGTATAGAATTCGAAATGCCTTTAGATACTCGTATTAAAGAAAAGAGATTTAAAACTTGGAAAAATAAATTCTACGGCCACATAGAAGCTCACGATTCTAGACATGTGCAAACCTTTATTGAAGGTGATAATGATCCAATATTTCTAAAAGCCTGTAACACTCTAGTACATTCCGTTTTAAGAAGCGATCAAGATATTTCTGCTTTTGAGAAAAATAAAGGCGGTAGAATGCTTTAGAATGGAATCAATCAAAGCAGAGTTAAGAATCATCGGGAAAATAGTGAGTGCCCATGGAATAAAAGGTGAACTCAGAGTTTATCCTCTAATAGATTCAGTTTCAGAGTTTGAGACTTTTAAGTCAGTATACATAAACGAAGCTGAGTTTAAAGTACAAGGCTTTCGCAGTGCTAAACAATTCGTTATTTTAAAATTAAAAGGTCTCAATGACCGTAATACAGCGGAAACTCTCTCTGGTTATATCTATGCAGAGGTAAACGAAGAACTCAATGAAAATGAATTTTTTATAAGTGACCTTCATTCTTTAAAAGTTATTGACGAAAATAATCTAGAGCTCGGTATCGTTGAGAGTATAAGTGAAGCTGGGCAAACCAAACTTTTTGTTAAGCTTTTAGACTCATTTAATAAAAAGAATCCTTTAATTATTACTTTTGTAGAGTAATTTATTGATACTGTCGAGATAGAAGCGGGCTTTATAAAAATTAAAGAAAGCGAATTCCTTCTTAGCTTGAAC
>DAISHM010000192.1:0-3884 GCA_036822535.1 Candidatus Caenarcanales bacterium | reverse complement strand
GACGTGATTATGACCCTTCTAATTGGTACAACGATACTCTAAATGCGCCAGCATCAGGTACTCTCAGATTACCAAGCACTATCTTAGTAAATGAAGGAAATGCTGGTACTGGCTGGCTTACATTTAGAGTTGGGACTGCTAAAGCTTGCTATCAGGGTGCCGCGGCGAATTCTACTATAGTTTCTAAGAGATTTATATTGAGAAATTTTTATGATTCTGCTGTCGCTTGCGATGCAATTGGTTCTGCAAGCCCTATTCCAGTCACGGATAATACTCTTAGTGTGACAGCTGGTGAAGAGATTTCTCTGAGTATTAATGGCGGGGGAGTCGCATCTACTGTAAGATCTTTTACTTCAGTAATAGTTCCTCGTATACAGTTAGTTCCGCAGCCTTAACTAATATGCCTGTGTGCAGCACCTTAACTCGTTTTTAACTTTTAACTGTTAGTAAATAAGTAATTCATCAAGTCGGGGAGTGGTTTAATTACCCTTCAGTCACCTAGTAGCTTTCCCTTGAGCTACAGTTATCCTTCTTCCAACAACCTATTTTAAGGAAGCTACTAGGGGCTTGATGATCTAAAAATTTTCTTTAACTAGTGTACCGATTTCCATACCATAGACTAAGTCTCTTATAGCTCCTGGGCGAGCAAAGTCAAATACAGCAATAGGAATACTATTATCACGACATAGAGCTATAGCAGAAGTATCCATGACTTTTAAATTTTTGGTGATAATATCATCGTAAGTTAAAGTATCGAATTTTTTTGCATTAGGATTTTTAGATGGATCATCATCATAGACACCATCTACACCATTTTTAGCCATTAATAATAAGTCACAATCCATTTCAGTAGCCCTTAGAGAAGCTGCTGTGTCTGTAGTAAAGAAAGGGTTTCCAGTTCCCGCACCGAATATTACTATACGTCCTTTCTCTAAGTGACGAGTAGCTCTTCTCCTGATATAAGATTCTGCGATAGAGTTCATGGTTAAAGCAGTCTGTACTCTAGTCGCCATACCTCTTTTCTCTAAAACTCCCTGTAAAACCAAACAGTTTATAACAGTAGCTAGCATACCTACATAATCCGCTGCGGCTCTATCCATGCCTAATTCCGCAGATTTCTGTAAGCCCCTGAAAATATTACCGCCACCGACTACTATACAGATCTGTACCCCTAAGCGTGATACTAGGTAAATTTCTTCAGCGATACGATCTATGACTTGTGGTGATATACCTAAATGTCCCTCACCGACTAAAGCTTCGCCGCTTAATTTAAGAAGTACTCTCCTGTATTTAATTTCCATCAAATAGTCATTATAGCTTAATGAATCTGATGCAGATGCTTTTCAGAAAATACTTCAAGTAATTTTTAACTTACCTGACTTAAATAAGACTCTAACTTAGCGCACTTGCTAGGCTCTCTGAGTTTTTTCATCGCTTTAAACTCTATCTGCCTAACTCTTTCACGAGTAATGTTAAATACTTTACCGACTTGCTCTAAAGTGCGTACTTGACCATCTTCTAGACCATAGCGTAACTTAAGTACCTCTGCTTCTCTAGGAAGTAAGTCTTTAAGCAGCTCTTGAATATGCTCTTTAAGCATTTTATCGGTACTAACTGTATCTGGCTGGCATTTTACATCATCAGCAATAAAATCAGATAAAGTGCTATCTTCTTCTTTCCCTAGTGGTGTTTCTAAAGAGACTGGTACTTTATTTGCATTCATAATCTCTTTTAATTTTTTCATAGAGACACCTAATGCCCAAGCTAACTCCATGTCGGTAGCTTTACGCTTTAACTTCATAGAAAGCTGTCTAGATACACGTTTATAGCGATTAATGGTCTCGACCATATGTACTGGTACTCTGATAGTCCTGGATTTATCTGCTAGACTGCGTGTGATACCTTGTCTAACCCACCAAGTCGCATAGGTACTGAATTTATAACCTTTTTCGTGATCAAATTTCTCAGCAGCTCTGATTAAACCTAAATTACCTTCTTGTATTAAATCTAAGAAGGAGAGTCCACGATTCAAATATTTTTTAGCGATACTAACTACTAAACGAAGATTGGCTTGTACTAATTTACGCTTAGCGTCCTCACCCGATTTTCCGCCCTTTAGAATCTCTCTTGCGAGTTGAATCTCTTGTTCTGCTGTAAGTAGGGTTATTCTGCCAATTTCTTTCAAATAAAGCTTTATAGAGTCCTCAGCAGCGCCATCAGACTTAGTAGCCTTTAAATCAGCGATTTGTACTTCTGGTACTTCGACTTCTTCTACTTCGCTTAATTCACCATCGAATTGTTTATCAAGAAAATCAATCAAATAATCATTTTCTTCAGTTGACATATATAAATTATTTCTCCTAAATGCATTTCCGTAAATACTCTAGATGTATCTTAACCTTTAAGAGTACCACGCTACATCTAGTGAGTGCACTGAATAAAAATATATATTATGAACTGTGAAAAAATGCTTAATTTTTTTTAAGATTTATGTCCCAATAGTCCATGAATTCATGTACTCATGCATTTCTGAGCTTAGGGAATCAATAGAAACCCCCATGGAGTCTAGCTTTAGCTTAGCTACCTCTCTATCAACTTCTGCTGGCAGGGTTTGTAATTTTTTCGCTAAATTATCTTGATTTTTGACTAAAAATTCCACCGCAAGGGCCTGATTTGCAAAGCTCATGTCCATTACCGCTGATGGGTGGCCCTCGGCCGCAGCTAAATTGATTAAGCGGCCTTCACCTAGAACGAAGACAGAACCTGCTTTAAAGGATTTGTTTGGATCACGCTTATATTCCATTACAAATGGCTTTACTTCTTCCTGAGATAAAGAAATATCAGCTAGAGCATCTAGATTGAGTTCTAAATTGAAATGTCCTGAATTACAGACTATAGCTCCATCTTTCATATTTTTAAAATGCTCTAAATCTACTACGTGCCTATTACCAGTAGCGGTAATGAAGAAATCTCCTTCTTTAGCAGCCTCTGCCATAGGCATTACCCTAAAACCATCCATCTTAGCTTCTAAGGCTCTGATTGGGTCTATTTCAGTAACGATAACATCAGCTCCTAAGCCCTTTGCACGCATTGCTATTCCTTTGCTACACCAGCCATAGCCCACTACTACTGCGACTTTCCCAGCGACTAAAATATTAGTCGCTCTTAAGATACCATCTAGTGTGGATTGACCTGTACCATAGCGATTATCAAAAAGATGCTTGGTTTTACTGTCATTGACAGCGATTGCAGCGAAAGGTAAAACTCCTTCATTTTCCATAGCTTTCAAACGCACTATGCCAGTGGTAGTTTCTTCGGTGCAGCCGATAATATCTTTGATTTGTCCTGGTCTTTCTTTTAGTAACGTCGCTATTACATCAGAACCATCATCCATAATGACTTGTGGCTTAGAGTCTAAGCCTATCTCTATGTGCTTTACATAAGTCTCTGCTGATTCACCTTTTTTCGCAAATACTGGTATACCATAAATTTTTACTAGAGCGGCTGCAACATCGTCCTGAGTAGAAAGAGGATTACTTGCGATTAGACATGACTCCATACCACCTTCTTTCAGTGCGATTGCTAGATTAGCTGTCTCGGCCGTAATATGAGCACAAACTAACATCCTCTTTCCAGTAAAGGGTTTTTCCTTTGAAAATCTTTGACGTATGCGATCTAAGACCTGCATCTCTCTCGCTGACCATTTAATTCTTTTTTCACCTAGCTCAGCTAAACTTAAGTCGGCTACATCATGTTTAATTGTTTGAGTCATAACTACATTGTAGTCAGGTATTATTTTTTTTAAACCCCCTTGACTCAAAATAAGTTTATAGATTTATTAGGAAAAAATATCTGTAAGTAGAGCATTAATTTTTTTAGCAGTA
>DAISHM010000191.1:0-3886 GCA_036822535.1 Candidatus Caenarcanales bacterium | reverse complement strand
CCGCCGCGGCTGCCTAACGCTCTCTATCAGCTTGCTTCTGTGCCACGTATTGAGTATAGTTCCCTGAATAAAGGGTTAATTCCCCTCTCTCTATCTCTGCAATCTCAGTAACCACATCATCTAAAAACCTTCTATCATGGGAAACTATTAAAATACCTTTAGGGTAATTTCTTAAAAAGTCTTCGAGCCACTCACAAGCAGCCATATCTAAATGATTAGTAGGTTCATCCATTAGGATAATATCCGCTTCCTGTAAAAGTACCTTAGCTAAATTAATACGCATCTGCCAGCCACCACTGAATTTAGATACAGGTCTTTCTAATTCATCTAAGCTAAAACCTAGCCCAGTAACCATTTACCCAATCTTTTCATCTATTCTAGATACATCCATATGCTCTAGCCTTTCTTGTAAAACACCTAAACGCAGTATAGACTCGTCAAACTCTTCACCACTTAAGCTTTCTAGCTTATTTAGTATCTCTTCTTCTTCTGCCTTTAAAGCAATAATCTCGGTAAAGACACTATAGAGTTCTTCTTTAAGGGTATTTTCTGGGTTTAATTCAGGATTTTGCGTTAAACATTGAATAAAAACATGCGGCGCTATACTTACAGAGCCAGACTGAGGAGACATTTCTCCAGTCAGACACTTAAGCAAGGTAGATTTACCTGCACCATTAACCCCGACTAGCCCGATTCGGCTTTCTCTAGTAATTCTTAAATTTACGTTACTTAGAACTTGATGAGTACCGAAGTTTACACTCAAATCATTAATCTGTAAAAGCATAGAGCTATGATTCTACCACTAGTTAATTTATCTTTAATTTTTCATGTCAATAAGAGAGTCATGCAGTCTAAAACGATTAAATCTATATTTGAAAATTTAGTCGATATCGCTGAAAAAGCGGATTCTCAAGGCTGGGGCGAAGCTAATGAAATTAAACTGCCTTTTATTAACAATAATAAAAAGATTCTAGATAAACCAGATGGAAAAATTCATTTAGGAGTTTATGATCGTGACTATAGGGAAGCTGTTAGCTTCTGGGATGGGCTTATGCAGGAGAATAAATATGCTCAGAACCTAATCATAGACCTAGAATTTCTTTTAGATAAACTCGATGGTAATGAAGATCAGATTATTAACTTAGATAAAGTAAAAGAATCTATTTCTAGTCTTCCTGAGACAGTTTTAGCAAATATGCTAGCAGTTAGGCTTAATAAATCACTAAAACTAAATCTAGAGACATTTAGGCAGCATCCATATTCACCTTATATCCGTTCTATCGCTAAAAATAATGTGAATCAAATTCAAGAGTTTGCTAAAGAGTATGGGCTTAGTTTAATTGAGGTAAATTTAAACGCAAAATGCTTTAAATCCTTTCCAGAAAAGCTAGATGAGATTTTTTTCTTAAATGATTCTGGTAAATTTTCTATAGATCATAATGATTTACTTGATGTCAGAGAACTAATCCTCGGAGCTAAAGGCGCACAGATATATCTAAGTGGCGGGCTACTAAAGCAGGCTCTTAATTTAAATATAATCATGCAAAATGATTTAAACGAAATTTATATGGAATTTATACCAAACAAAAGCCATATAAGCATAGAAAGCTTTCAGGGAGATAAATTCAGCATTCAAACCCATAGTTTAGGTGTAAATTTATCGATTAGCAAATCAAATATAATTCTAATGGCAAATAATTCGCGAGTCGATATCAGTGCAAAACTAAAGCAAAGCACTAAATTAACAGTACTGGATCTCGCTCCAGACAGTCAGATTAATATAGAAAGAGATTAAAGCAAAGATAGCATAATTGCTTTCTGAGTATGCAAGCGGTTTTCAGCCTGCCTTAATATAGTAGCCTCGTGATTTTTCAGAGCCTCAGCCGTAATTTCTTCACCTCTATGTGCAGGTAAACAGTGTAAGACTATAGCACTAGGCTTAGCGAATTCCTGTAAAAGTGCAGTATTCACCTGATAACCAGCGAAACGCTCTTTTCTAATCTGCGCCTCTTTTTCCTGCCCCATGCTAGACCAGACATCAGTGTATATGACATCAGCATCTTTAGCAGCCTCTCCTACACCGTGACATACATGAGTAAACTCAGATTCATAAGCTTTTCCTGGCTCGTAGCCTAAAGGACAAGCTACGGATATTTTAATTCCGAGCTTAGTACAAGCCAGCATTAAACTTCTTACAGTATTATTACCATCACCGATATAAGCGATTTTCAGACCATCAAAAGAACCATAATGCTCTTTAATAGTAAGTAAATCAGCAATGGTCTGGCATGGATGCTCTAAATCAGTTAAACCATTAATCACTGGTATAGAGCTGCTTTCAGCCATCTCTTCCACTACATCGTGCCCAAAAGTTCTAATCATCAGCATGTCAAGATACTGCGACATTACTCTAGATACATCGTAGCGGCTCTCTCTACCACTAATCATAATTTCTTGAGCATTTAATAAAACAGGATAAGCACCTAACTGCCTAATACCAACCTCAAAGCTAATTCTAGTACGCAAACTAGGCTTTTCAAAAATCATTCCCACAGATTTACCTTTCATTAAATGAGAGTGATCGACACCAGTCTTTAGCTCAGCTTTTAACTGCTCTGAATGGTGAAATAGACCTAGTAAATCGTCTTTAGAAAGATCATTAATACTCAAATAATGTTTAGGCATGAGCCTAATTATATAACGAATTTAAAAAACTCATAGGCTCTTCGATTCTTTCACGAATATTCGCCTCTACGACTTCCGTAGCCTTAGACTTTAGTTCTGCAAAAATACCTAGATCTTCCTTTTTTTGGAAGTCTAAATCATACAGGTCGTCAGCTCCATTCATCATATTTTATAAATATACTTACAAGATTATCATTTGTTTAAGCAAAAATGAAGATTTTTATCATTTTTTAGATATGGTCTTAAAACTTCAGGAATTGTAATAGTGCCATCAGCATTTTGGTAATTTTCCATAATTGCAGCTAAAGTTCTACCTACAGCTAAGCCAGAACCATTAATAGTATGAACTAACTCATTTTTAGGCTTAGCATTTTCTTCTATTCTCTTAAACCTAATCTGAGCACGGCGTGCCTGAAAGTCAGCGAAATGACTACAGCTACTAATCTCACGATATTTTTCTTGGCTCGGGAACCAAACCTCTAAGTCATAACACTTACTAGCACTAAAGCCTAGATCTCCAGCACAAAGCTGTATTTTTCGGTAAGGTAAAGCTAATGCTTGCAGAACCGCTTCTGCATTTAAAGTCAAGCGCTCATGTTCAGCCAGAGCATCTTCCTCTTTACAAATCACTACCAGTTCAATTTTATTAAACTGATGCTGACGAATTATTCCCCTAGTATCCTTACCAGCAGAACCTGCTTCTGAACGAAAACATGGAGTATAAGCCGTCAAACGTAAAGGTAAATCTTTCTCTGAGAGTATCTCATCTCTATAAATATTAGTCAAAGGCACTTCGGCAGTAGGTATTAAATAAAGTTCCTCGTCTTGGATTTTAAATAAATCATCTTTAAATTTAGGAAGCTGCCCTGTACCATAGAGAGAATCTGCATTAACAATCACAGGCAAACTATATTCTAGATAACCATTTTCAGCAGCTTTATCTAACATAAAATTAATTAAAGCTCTCTCTAACTTAGCAAGAAAGCATCCCACTAAAGTAAATCTACTTTTAGCTAATTTCACCCCTCTTTCAAAATCCAATTCAGATGATCTTTCCCCTAGTTCATGATGTTCAAGGACAGGGAAATCAAAGTGTCTTTTCTCTCCCCATGAATAAACCAATACATTAGAATTTTAATCTTTCCCAAAAGGTGTATCAGAACTAGGTGTATTAGGTAACTCTAAGAGTAAAGCCTCTTGT
>DAISHM010000190.1:0-3896 GCA_036822535.1 Candidatus Caenarcanales bacterium | reverse complement strand
GCGTACATCCACAGATCCTCAAAGCACTTATGGAAGTGAATAATCATAACGCTCCCGCCTATGGTGCAGATGCAATCACAGAGACAGCTATATTAAAACTTAAAGAGCATTTCGGACAGGAAAGAGAAATTTTCTTTGTTTTTAATGGTACTGCTGCTAATGTACTTGGTTTAGCCTCCGTGACAGAGTCCTATAATTCTATAATCTGCGCAGATAGCTCTCATTTATATTTAGATGAATGCGGTGCTCCAGAATTCTTTACTAGAGCTAAGCTCACTACTATAAAAACTCAAGATGGAAAGCTAAATCCTGACTTAGTTTCACCCTATCTAATTGGTTTTAATAATCAGCATAATTCTCAGCCGAAAGTCATTTCTATAGCAAACTCTACAGAATGGGGTACCGTGTATAAACCTGATGAAATCCAAGCCTTAGCAGATTTAGCACACAAATACGATATGCTATTACATCTAGATGGAGCTAGATTAGCTAATGCTGCTGCTAGCTTAGATCTTAGCCTAAGTGAAATCAGCTTTGACCTAGGAGTAGATTTACTTTCATTCGGCGGTACTAAAAATGGTCTTCTTTTAGGTGAGGCAATTATTTTTAAGAACTCTAGTCTAGCAGAAGGTTTTAAGTATAGAAGAAAACAGGGTATGCAGTTAGCTTCTAAAATGCGTTTCATCTCAGCACAATTTCTTGAATTGCTTTCTGATAATCTTTTTCTAAAAAATGCTCAGCAAGCAAATAAAATGGCTAAGCTACTTGCAGAAAAAATTGAAAATATACCCAATTTAGAAATAGTCCAGAAAGTAGAAGCTAACGGTATTTTCGTGAAAATTTCACCTTCTCTTGCAGCAAAGCTACTTACTAAACACTCTTTCTATATGTGGAATGAAGCTGAATCTATAGCTAGATGGATGTGTTCATTTGATACGGAAGAGGCTGATGTAGAGAATTTTGTGAAGGATATATTAACTTGCCGCCAAAGTCTCTAAAAGTATCTGTGCCATTTCTTTTAAACTCATACGCTTATCCATAGCCTCTTTCTGAAGCTTTCTATAAGCTACCTGCTCAGGTATATCAAATCTAGACATCAAAAGCCCTTTAGCTCTCTCCACTAATTTACGGGTCTCTATTTTATCTTTTAAATTATCAACTTCCTGACGTAAAGCACGCATCTCTACTGCCCTAGCTAAAGAAATTTCTATAGCTGGAACTAGATCTGGCTTTCTAAGCGGCTTAGTAAGGTAAGCGAAAACACCAGCCGCACTAGCCTGCTCGATTAAATCCTGCTGACTATAAGCGGTAAGCATAATTACTGGGATGATACTATTAAAGCTCTCTTGAATCTGCTTCGCTGTAGTTATACCATCCTGCTTAGGCATACGAATATCCATAAAAATAATATCTGGCTGACTACTTTTAATTAACTCTAAAGCCTCACTGCCATCTTTAGCCTCTCCGACCACTTTATAAACCAGTGATTCATGCAGCATCTCTTTTAAGTCCATCCTGATGAGTGGCTCATCATCGACGATAAAAACTTTAATCAAATGCTCTTCAGCGCTACTCATATTTATAAACTACCGTATTAATTATTATAAGCTGATTTAGATATATTTTCACTCGACATTAAGGTTTAGAAGTTTATTCATCGGAATTAACATATCCACTTTAGCCCCAGAATAATTCTTATCTATAGTAATCTTCGCTTCTAGACACTCTTCTGCCAAATTTTTAATAATCTCCCAGCCTAGACCTTTACTCTGCTTAAAATCAAAATCTTCTGGAAAACCTTTACCATTATCAGCCACCGATAATAGAAGAGTATCCGTATCATATTCTAAATAATTTAAACTAATATCTATCTGACTAAGCTTATCACCAGCATGTTCTAAGGAATTAGATAAAAGCTCATTAAGTATTAGAGCGAGCTTAGTAGCCTCTTCGCTCTGAATCAAGATCTTCTGCGGGCAGTAAAAATTTATAGATAGATTTTCTAGACCAAAAGAAGCTAAAAGGTTCTTAATGATTTGCTGGGACAGATAACCGAAGTCTATATTTTCAATATCATCACTGTGAGAGAGAGATTCATGCACTATACTAATACTACTAGTACGATTAATCGCTTCATTAAAGCAATCCCTAAGCTCTGGATTACGACGCTGCTGCATACGCAGCAAAGAAGCGACTGTCTGCAAATTATTTTTAACTCGATGATGAATCTCTTTTAATAAAGTCTCTTTAATTTTAAGCTCAGAAATATCTTTTAAAATCACGGCACTATAGCCCTCAGTAAGCGGGACATAGCGTAATCTTAAAGATTTACGCCTTAAAGTTAATTCTTCTATCGCCTCTACTGAATTTGCTGTCTGTTTACCACGGTACTTTTTAGGATAGTTATGTAATAAGTCATCTAGTGATCTACCTAAAAGCTGATTAGTATGTTCAGCTATTTCAGAGAGTAAGCTTACTGAAATAGGATTAGGGAAAAATATTTTTCTATCTTCTTTTAGAATAATAATTCCCTCTCCTAGACTGATACTTGGGAAATTATGTTCACTAGTAAGTTTGGCCTTTAAAGATTTAATTAAAATATCTGCGATAAAATCCCAGTGCCTACCTAAAATTAATCTAGTTAAATAAATATCTCTCTGAATCGCTATCACAGCGATGGTTTCATTAGAAGAACCAGCACAGTCAGAGTCTAGAATAGGATAAGCAAACTCCTGTATACGACGATTCTCCACGACTAGACCATATTGACCGACTAAGGGCTTACCTAACTGAAAAGCTTTCTGAATAAAGGCATCTTTATGAATTTGAAAATGCCTACCCTTATCTATAGTCTTAGCAGAAGCTTCTAAATAAAAGGAATCCTGCTGTGAATGATAATAATTATGCACAAAAATCTCTAACTGAGAAGAATTTCGATTCTTAATAAAAAGTCTAATATCAGCTAAAAGAATCTCTGAGATAAAAGGCAGATTATTGTCAAGAAAATTTATTAAATTAGCCACTAAACTAAAGCCTATCCTAAACCTGTGTTTTTACATTAAGTGTAAGCTTACAAAACTTCTTCTTACCTACTTGAAGCACCCCTCTAAGAGCCTCTTCTACAGCTTCATTCATTAAATCCCCTGCCTTAATTTTAAACATAGGATCACTAAGCTTGACACCATTAAATTTCACTCCAGCACCCTGTATCAAGCGCTTAGCCTCACCCTTAGTTTCTGTAAGTTTATTTAAAACAATAATATCAATTATAGGTAAACCCTCATCTAGATTAAAGTCCTGAAGCTCAGATAAATTACACTCTAGAATATCGTCTGGGACTAATTTCTTCTTAAATAAATTCTCGAAATGCTCTTTAGCTCTCTCTGCATCAGCTTTAGAATAATACATTTCTACTATACGCATCGCTAGAGCCACTTTTAGGTCTCTAGGATTAAATTCATCTCTATGATTTAATTTATGCTTAATCTCATCTAATAAAGCTTGATCTGGAGAAGCACAGAGAGTAAAGTAATCTAAAATCATATCATCACTAATACTCATAGTCTTACCAAACATATCTTCTGGACTATCATTCAGCGCTATATAATTAAGACTAGTCTTAGACATTTTTTTCTGTCCATCTAAACCTATTAAAAGCGGCATAGTTAATATATGCTGCTGGGGTAAATCATAAGCCTTCTGTAAATCTCTGCCCACCATTAAATTAAAAGTCTGGTCAGTACCGCCTAATTCTATATCAGCTTTCACTTCTACACTATCGAAACCCTGTAGAAGAGGATAAAAAATCTCATGTACGAAAAGAGGACTACCCTCATCTAGCCTTTTACCGAAAGCTTCTTTAGCGAGCATTTGCTTAATAGTCACTTTACCAGCTA
>DAISHM010000189.1:0-3903 GCA_036822535.1 Candidatus Caenarcanales bacterium | reverse complement strand
GCGTTCTTATCATTATCCTAGGTTAATTTATGCTACCGCTCGGATTGAAGATGAGAATGAGGATTTAAGAAAAAATCTTAAGTGGGATAAATTTAAGAAGTCGTTATTTGAAGAGTGCTTTGAAAGTCAAAAAGAGTTTCTTGAAAATCCTTTGAAGCAGAATGATGTCTTGTTAATATTGAGAAAATTAGAGACGGCTTTAAATTATTTGCTTTTATTAAGAAGGGAATCAGAGAAAGGAGAAGAAGAGAGTTATGAATAGTAGAGCTAAGCAGCTTAGTTCTGGACATAAGCAAAATGACTATGCTGAACTACAAAGAAATATGAATAATAATTCAGGGCAAGAGAAAGAAGAAGCTTGGAGAAAGGAAGCTAAAAAAATTGGGAGCCTTTTTACAAGCAATTACAAAAAGCAATCAATGATAATGACGCTTTTCTTTTAATTAATCAAGCTAAAGAAATAGCTTTAAAGCTTAAAAAGGTAGAAACTACTCAAATGCGTAAATTTTTAGATGAAATAGTAAAAATTCATCCGAAGCAAATAAATATTGCCGCTAATGAAAATAAAGAACTCAAGGAAGATTTAAGTCCTAATGATAAAAATAAACTTGCCATTTTAAGACCTAGATTTGCTTATACGGTGGCTCGAAAAAACAATCCTGAACTAAAAGGTTTTTATATAGAGGTTTTAGATAAATGGCTTGAAGATATATCTGGATTTAAAAATCTAGATTTAGAATATTTGCATTTATTCATAGAATCACTAATCGCTTATCACAAAGTACATGCAGAGAAGGTAGATATAAAAAAACAAGGAGAAAATGATGACAGAGACTAAGGGAAAAATTATGATATCTGGTCAAATAGAATTGTTGACTGGACTGCATATAGGTAGTGGTGGACAAGGTGGTATAGGTTTAGTAGATAGCCCTGTTATTCGTCATCTACTTACTAATGAGCCATATATACCAGGGTCTTCTCTGAAAGGACGCTTGAGAGGCTCTTTTAGTGCAATGAATCCTTTTGGTAGAAATGAGCATCCTAAAGTATTAAATCTTTTCGGCATGTCTCCTAGTGATAAGAAAGACTATCTAAATAGTAAACCAAAATTAAGAGAACGCTGTACATCTATAATTTATGTACGAGATTCACATCTCAGCGAAGGACAAGATAAAAAGAATATTTGTGAAATTAAATATGAAAATAAAATTGATAGATTAAGAGGCATCGCTGAAGGTGGTTTACGTCAAATAGAAAGAGTAATATCAGGTACTAAATTTAATTTTGAGGTGGTTTGCTGTATAGAAGATTCATTTGAACAAGATCTTCAAGATTTAGAATCCTGTTTTAGATTCCTCGAAGATGAATATCTTGGTGCTAGTGGGTCTCGTGGATACGGAAAAGTAAAGTTTCATTTTCAGGAATTGTCTTTTAGATCGCTAGACTATTATAGAATTGCAGTAGATTTTTAAAAAGAAACAAGGTCAGAAGTCTCTGCTGAAAGTGGTTTTGCTAGTAAGGGAATAGAATTAATTTATGAAAACATATAAAATCACTATAGCTTTTAAAACCTTACCTAGATTTGGTAAAGCTGGGCTAGATGATCAAGATGTAAGGGATCATTTAGGTGCTGACCTATTTTTTAGCGCTTTATCTTTAGCTTGGATAGAGATTTTTGGCTTAGATGATTATAAACAGTCAGTTTTAGAGCCTTTTATAAGTGCCAAAGAAGAAAAAGATTTACCATGGCTACACTCTAGTTTTTTTCCTGAGATAAATGGTGAGTTTTATTTACCTGCACCTTTAATAAAGTTTTCTAAGGAGAAGCGAGCAACTATAGGGAAAAAAGAAAGACAGCCCCAGATACGCTTTCAAGCTATAGATAAATTATTAAAGGGTAAAAATTTAGAAAAAGATGATTACGCTTGTGTGATGAAGGACTATAGTTACGAGGCGGTTAATTTAAATAGTTTTACCGCTGATTCCCAGCCTTATATTACGGCTGTGTTGGGTCCTAGTTTAACTATGCTAGATACTGGTAAAAAAGGCTCTAAAGATGAGAAAAGTTCTATTGACGGGTCTTTAGTATTAAGTGGTCTTTTCGATATAAATAATAATAAGACTCTAGAGAAAATAGATCAAGTTTGTAATTTTTTAGAAGACGAGGGACTCGGTGCTAATCGTAGTTCTGGCTACGGGCAGATAAAAAAAATTAAGAGAAATGAATACCAAAAGTTAAATGATTCAGAATATGTAAATCGATGGATTCTTCTCTCAGATTATATCCCCAGTGTTAATAATAACGTAAACGAAATAGATAAGATTAGAGTTAGTGGAAAATCTGCTTATAAACTAATCTCTAAATCAGGCTGGATATATAGCTCTTCTGCATCGGCTTCAGATAAGCGTAAGCAAAAAATCTACATGATGGCAGCAGGGAGTTCTTTTGATTTTAAGCCATTTGGGAATTTAGTAAATGTCGGTAGTGAAGAGCATCCTAGCTATCGTTATGGCTTTGCATACAATCTAGGACTAAATCTTAATTAATTGGGAGTTAAATATTTTATGCAAGGGTATCATAAAAAATATACATTACACTGTGAAGCACTGTCACCTATTCATATAGGCTCGGGGGAGTCGCTTTCTCGCTGGGAGTATGTAGTTATTGGCGGGGTCTTGTATTACACTACGGATGAATTTTGGGACTTATTAAGGAGTAAATATCCAGAGAAATTTAATAACTTTATTAATAGAAGTTTGGATTCTAATGACACTGTGAGTTTATCTACAGAATGGAACTCTATATCTAAACTTCTCGCTGATAAAGAGCTATTGCGAAGTAAACTAGAAAAAAGTAGTATAAGTTTTAAACCATTTACAAATTCAAAAACAAGTCAATCTATAATTCGTGAAGTAAACCGTTTCGCGGGGTCATCATCTGGTTACTATATACCAGGATCCTCTATTAAAGGAGCTTTAAGAGGGGCTTACGAGATTATGAAAGTAGATGCTGAATATTTTCAAACTAAAGGGAAGGATTTCTTAAATTCTTATGAAAAAAGAAAGAATGCGCATAAAGACTTAAAAAAAGAGTTTTCTAAATAATCCCAATTACCATCTCAAGAGCTCTTAAAAACATCAGAGTATTTTAGAAAAATTAGAATTGAAGATACTACTAATATTCTTGAAAACGATTTATCGGTATTGCCAATTAGTTTTACTAAGGATAATGATCAAGCAGTGAATTTTTATGAATGTATTAAGCCTAAGTCTAAATTTTTGATTAATATTACAGATACTAGTATTAATAATTTTTGGAATGACATAGAAAAAAAAGCTTCAAACTTCTATAAAAATAATTTTATAAAACTTAAAGATAGATCAAAAGATTTGGACTTGAAAAATTTTTATGAAGCTAGAAAAGATGAACATAGAATGCTGATTAGATGTGGATTTGGTACTGGTCAATTCTGCAACAGTGCATTAAGTGTTTGGACAGAGTTTTCAGAAGATACAAGTCTATTTTCGCAGAGAAAATCTAAAAAAGAAAACTCTCTATATCCTGTTACAGCAAAGCAATGCCTTGAAAATAAGATGCCACTTGGCTGGATAGCTGTTAATAAAATCTCTCCTACAGAATGATCACCAAATACAAAGCCCATTTCAAATCAGAAAAAAAGCTGCCCCCTTATCTAGGAGCGGTTTTTCAATCTATTCTTTTAGAAAATATTAATTTAGACTTAGCTAGTGAACTGCATAGCGGCGAGCATAGCCTAAGACCCTATCATAGTGCGGTTTACCTTTCTAAAGAAAATGAATATGTATGGGAATTAGTCGCTCTTAATGAGATTCTCGCAGAATCTTTTCAGACCAAGCTCTCTTCTTTATTTACAGATCATCATT
>DAISHM010000188.1:293-3914 GCA_036822535.1 Candidatus Caenarcanales bacterium | reverse complement strand
TTCTAAATGAATAATTACTATAGGATATTTTTTAGCAGGCAATAAATCTTTATACACCTTATCTACAGCAGATCTTATAGTATTACATATAACAATGCGCTTATTTACCGCAGTAAAATAATATCTTTTATCAGCACGATTAAATTCCGGACTAGAAATATAAGCAGTAATTTTCATAGTCCCCGTATTATAAGTGAAATGAATCAAATGCTCAAAAGCTGATTTACCGAAAAGCTCATTTACAGTAGCTTTAAATGAATTAGCATTTAAAGCTGAGAATAAAGGTTTATCATCAATAATCAAAGTAAATGCTATATCTGGATTAAATAGGATAAAGCCTTTTACTAAATCTATAACGCTCTGCCTCTCTTTAGCAGCAGCTTTCATAAATTTCAAACGAGCTGGAGTATTATAGAATAAATCATCGACTTCTATGCTAGTACCTATAGCAGCACCGACTTCGCTAAAAGAGCTCTTCTCTGCATCTATATAAAACTTAGTCGCATAATCTGCATCTCGAGTACGGCTTACACAAGTAAGCTTACTTACAGAAGCGATACTAGCTAAAGCCTCACCACGAAAGCCATTTGAAGCTATGGAATATAAGTCTTCTATATCAAATATTTTACTAGTCGCATGGCGTGTAAAAGCTAAACTCAATTCATCAGCAGGAATTCCACTGCCATTATCAGCGACTTTAATATATCTAAACTGCTTAGCTAAACTAATAGCGATCGCCGTAGCGCCAGCGTCTATGCTATTTTCGACTAATTCCTTAACTACCGAAAGAGCTCCCTCTATCACTTCACCAGCTGCGATCTGATTAGCGATTAAATCTGGTAAAACCCTTATAGGCATTAAAACATATGTCCTAATTTATTTTTCTTAGCCTCTAAATATTTTTCATTATGTTTACAAGGCTCATAATGTAGAGGCACTCTCTCTAAAATCTTCAAACCATAACCCTCAATCCCATAGATCTTTTTAGGATTATTAGTTAATAATTTAATTTCTTTAAGCCCTAGGTCAGAGAGGATTTGAGCTCCTACCCCAAAACTTCTTAAATCCGCAGGAAAGCCTAATTGTAAATTAGCGGAAACTGTGTCATGACCTTGATCTTGAAGTTCATAAGCTTTTAATTTATTTAAAAGACCTATACCACGCCCTTCCTGCCTTAAATAAACTAAGACACCTAAACCAGCTTCTCTAATCTGCTTAATCGCTCCATCTAACTGCGTACCACAGTCGCAGCGAAGACTACCGAATAGATCTCCAGTAAGACATTCACTATGAACCCTAACTAGGACAGGTTTTCCTTCTTTAGCAGCACTTTCTAAATCTCCTAAAACTAAAGCCACATGCTCTTTATCTGATAGCGTATCTCTATAACCATATATTCTAAAATCTTCTGAATACTTATTTGGTAAGGCTACATCTACGATACGATGTACGAATCTTTCAGACTTTAATCTATAAGCTACTAAATCTGCAATAGTAATGAATTTAAGACCATGTTCTTTAGCATAAATAAAAAGATCATCACGGCGAGCCATTTCTCCATTATCTTTTAGAATTTCACAGATTACCCCAGCAGGTTATAGACCAGCTAAGCGAGCTAAATCTACTGAGGCTTCAGTATGTTCCACTCTCTTTTAAACCGCTAATAATATAGCTTTTAATGGAAATATATGTCCTGGTCTTCTTAAATCAGTAGGCACTGCGTCATTTGCTAAAGCGACTTCTATAGTCTTAGCTCTATCGAAAGCACTAATACCAGTAGTTACCCCAAAGCGTGGATCTGCATCAATGCTAATAGTAAAGGCTGTTTTATTAGCATCGGTATTCTCACGTACCATCTCATCTAAATTTAATTTTTTAGTAGTCTCTGAGTCTAAGGTAAGACAAATCAATCCCCGACCATATTTACTCATAAAATTAATAATTTCTGGACTAACCTTATCAGCTGCGCAAACTAAATCACCTTCATTCTCTCGATTATCGTCATCAGCGACTATAATCATTTTGCCGTTTCTAATATCTTCAATCGCCGCTTCGACTGAATCAAATTTAGCTAAATCCATATAAGATAAGTATAACTTAACCATTCCTTAATTCATAAATGCTTTTCTGTGTTCATGGATCATTTCAACGACTTCGACAAAAATTCTTTTGCGTCATCCGAAGTAGCCCAAAAAGAATTAGTGCTTTCGTTTTTCTCTTCTAGAGAAGTAGAGTCTTATAACCTTTACCAATCTCTAGCCTTAGACCTCTACAGATCTATAACCTTCTTTAGAAGCTATGGTAAAGTGGAGAAATTCATTAAAGCACATCCAGACTTTGCGGACTTTAAAGAAGATATAGAAGAGCTTTGGGTCGAGTTTGAGCATATGACAGAAGAAGAACTCGCAGAGGTATCACTAAGAATACTAGCTGATCTCTAAGATCGAAGAAGAAGTCAATTTCCCCTTTTAAAAACACCCCGAAGGGGTGTTTTTTTGTTTTAAAGCCCTAGCACCAAACTATCCACCTCATTTAAAGCAGGATAGAGAGCTGAATCTAAATTCAATCTATTTAAATAATCTAAATCACGCTGAAGCTCTAACTGGACTTTAGCAGCAGAAGGCAAAGCGGTAAAAAAATTAGTTCCTAAATCAGCCGTAGTTAAAGTCTTCTCATAGACAGCGTTAGCCTTTCTCGTGATATTTGAGATATTCTCTAACTTCACTGAGGCAATTCTATTATTACTAGAATCTAAAAGAGAAATAACTAAATCGAGAGGATCTATACTAGCATCAGCACTATTATTATAGTTAAACTTCAGACTAAGAGAGGGATTCTCTAAATTACGATTCACTTTCACCGCTGCTGAAGCTTTCTCTATAAAACGTGGACTATCTATAAATTTTAAAATCAAGGACGAATTTAAACGCCCACGTAAATCATTATCCACTCCAGTAGTATTTTTAGCGATAAGTGCAAAAGGCAAATCTAAAGCCTTAGTCTCAGTGAAATTCATTAAGTCTGGATTTTTCACGAAAAAGCCTTTAGGTTTATCTATAATAAGCCTAAGAGGTATATTCACGTCACCGTCTAGAACAGTGATATCCTCTAAATCATAGATGACATCTAAAGCCACTTTACGATTTTGATCTAAAATCAGTTTTAAATTAGCTAAATCACTAATCGGATGCCTCTCTATATTCTTAGTATTAAAAACAAAAGCCGCTGGGGAAATCAAACTCAAAGCACTCGCATCATAGTTAGCCTTAATGGTAAAAATATCACTCTGCATACTAAACTCATTAGTACTCAGATCCTCATAGAAAACTATAGTATTCTTATCAGTACTAAGATTAGTTAAAGTGACAGGCTCAGCATTGAAGCGTATGACTCTCTCAGAACGTGTTTTAGCATCTTCTGGAAAAAATACATTAATTTTCTTTAAATAGTCTTTCACATCTACTATGAACTCTAGAGTCTGAATTTCAGGGAAAGCTACTCCAGTAGTAGTAAATTGTGTAAGTAAAGTTTGAAAATTAGCAAATTTAGGCCAAGAATTGGATTTTAGATTAAAAGAAAAACGAGAAACTCGAGTTTGAAGAATTGCCGAATCATTCAGAT
>DAISHM010000188.1:0-283 GCA_036822535.1 Candidatus Caenarcanales bacterium | reverse complement strand
TGTGTAAGTAAAGTTTGAAAATTAGCAAATTTATGACTAGAATTAGCTTGTAGCTTATAAGAAAAACGAGAACTAACATTAGTTCTTTTACCATTAGCATCTACACTGAAGACCTTTAAATTATTCAATAAAATAGAATTTTTTTCACTAAAAGTTTCCTCAAACTCAGCTGGGATATAGTTCGGATCGTGCTCGAAGCTGAGTAATAATTTACGTTTATCAGTAGAGTCTTTTAAATTTTTTGAATCAATAGTTCCATTATCATCATTTAAAGCTTCTACCT
>DAISHM010000187.1:0-3949 GCA_036822535.1 Candidatus Caenarcanales bacterium | reverse complement strand
ACGAAGACTTAGAAAAGCTAAAAGCTGCTAAGCCTGATCTCACATAAGTTTCAGATAGTTCTGATTTAGATGTTTTCTTTAATAAAGCGAAATTTAGAGAAATGTTAAATACAGTAAATCCAGAAATGACTTTAGTTAAATTAGATCATCATCAAGAAGGTAGTCCAGAAACTAATTTTGGAGATATTAATGTCGTTAATCCTGTAGCTCCTAGTACTAGTCTCATGATACTTGATATATTCACTGATTTTGGAAAAGCTATAGAAGAAAACTTCGCGAAAGAAGGCATTAATAAAGGTGTTGAGATGTTTAGTCATAAACTACGTGAAATAGCAAGCTTTGCGACTATTGCTGATACTTTTAGTTTTACGAATATAAAAAATAATGCACTAGAATTTTTTAGTCTTATGAAAACACTGACTCGTAAGACTATAGGGCAAAAAGCTATTAGCGTAGAAGAATTGAGCCAGCATTTTAATTTAGAAGCTAGTCCGTCTATTTTATTACTTAAAGAAGGGCTGAAGAATGCTAGTCTTACTGAATTAGAGAATGGTACTAGGGTTTTGAGTTCAGAACTATCTCATGAATTTATTCAGAAAAATTTAATTGATAAAGGAATAAAATTTGATACTCAGGATGTGGAATTATTGAAATCAGTTCTAGGAAAGGGAGTTGACTATGACGTGGTCTTGTTTGCTTTTGATTATATGGATGCTGGTAAATTAAATAAAAAATATACGCTAAGGCATGCTGGAAGTGGATTAGCCGATTTCAATGTAGATACTACGATTAGGGAAGCTGGTTTTAGAGGTGGCGGTCATCTTAACACTGGAGGCTTGTCTAGCCCTGATAATATTAGCGAGGCTTTAGAAAAATTAAAACCATTGATGAAAGTTTCTCAGCATAACTCAGTGAGCCCTGCTGAAATAGATCATTATGGTCCTATTAGTTTAGGTTTAGTTACTGGTGATATAAAAAACTATGCTAGCGCTGATGATATGGAGTTTATGAAATATTTAGTGAAGGCTAAAAATTCAGAAAACTCTGATTATATTGATAATTTAGATCATTTATCTAACACACAGCGAGAGCTTAAAATTTTAGGCATTCTAAGTAAAGCCGAGAAAGATAAACTAGGCGTAGTCGCTGAGTCTAAGCTCGCTACTGCTATCATAGTGAGGCTTTTAGAATATACTAATTTACTTACAGAAAATGTAGATAAGGAAAGATGGATCTTAGATGCTTTAGATTTAGCTGTGGCTAAGGGCGGGAACTACTCTAAAGCAGTAGCTTATGTAGATAAGTATAATTTTCAGGAATTAAAAAATTTGGGAGATAAATTAAAGCTTGAGGCAGATAAGGCTAGCCCGAGTAATTTCATTCAAGAGAAAGTAAAGCTATTGGATAATAAGGAGGCTAATTTAAGCATTTATCGAGGAGAAGTAGATTTAAATAAAGAATTAGATTTTAAATTTTTTAATTTCTTAAAACACTCCACTTTAAACGCCTATTTGCTCAGCCAAGTTAAAGAAAAAAATAGTGAAAGCAGCTCTTGGGGACTTTATCATAACGCTAAAAAAATAGATGAAGATGCTGATGCTACTAAGCTTTACCAGAGACATTTTGCGTAAGCATACCTTGGTATATATTTCTTTCTTCTAAGTATTGATGGAATTTATCTAGAAATTTTTGCTTCATGCCGTGGTCAGCCCACTCTGGTGCAATTAGTTCTCCTCGTTTTCCTTCACCCATTAGTCTTTGTATTACTACATGCTTAGGTATGTGAGCAATGAATTCTGCAAGAGTCTCTATGTATTCATCTCTTTCCATCACGCTAATTTCAGAATTTAAGTAATCTATTTCCATTGGAGTTCCTTTGAATATGCAGAGTTGATGAATCTTAATGTCATCTATTTCTTCTAAGGCTAGTCTCTTTGCAGTCTCTAAAATCATTTCTTTTGTCTCTCCAGGTAAGCCTAAAATTACATGGGTGCAAACTCTCAGTAGTGGATTATTTCTAGTCTTAATGCGATTTACTGCATCTTTGAAATCAGCAAAACTATGAGCACGGTTAATTAATTCAAGAGTCCTATCATGAGAACTTTGAACCCCAATATCTATCCAGATTTCTAAACCCCTTCTAGTATAGCTTTCTAAAAGATCTATTACTTCCTCGGGAACGCAGTCTGGGCGAGAACCTACAGCTAAGACTTTTACTCGCTCGTCAGAAACAGCCTGATCATAAATCATCTTTAAATAATCTACGTCTGCATAGGTATTGGTAAAGGATTGCAGGTAGGCGATAAATTTATTAACCCCGAAACGCTTTCCCTGTTTAGCTATACCATCAGCTAGTTGAACGGCTATGGTGTGAGCGGGATCTCTTGCTCCTGAAGAGGAGCCGTCATCGGTACAGAAAGTGCAGCCACCTACAGCTTTAGAACCATCACGGTTGGGACAAGTAAAGCCTCCTTCGAGAGTCACTCTGTGCATGTCCCCTCCGAAACGATTTTTTAAATAGTCTTTTAATCTGTAGTATCTGTGCATATGAATATTTGAATTAATAGCTTTGCTTTGAATAATTATAGAGTAGGAGATTCTGTACTATGGTATTATTTGTCTTTGGTTTAAGATAATACCTTGCGTCTTCCCCCATTTAATTATCAATTTAAGCTTGAATCTGGCTCCAATTTATCAGAATTACAAAGAGCTGCACTTAAAATTAATAAAATCTGGGAGGAAGAAATAGTTAATCCTCAAATTACTTTAAAGTCAAACTCAGATTTAGAAAGGTTTTTACTACGCCTTAAAAATGAGGTGAGTATCAATAATATTAAAGTAGATCGATTACGTGGCGCTACGACAGCTTTAATTCTTAAAGTTCATGACATATTTAGTGATCAGAGATTGATTATTAAGTTGCCTTTTGCACATAAGAATTACCCAGAAACTACCTTGAAGTATCTAGCTGGTATAGATGTAGAAAAGAGAAATCTTGATGAAATTAGAAAACTATCTCAGACTGAGCTTATTCATTCAGGCTATTGGCAGCAAGCTTCAAATGCAGCTCCTTCTTTAGAACACACGATTAACTCTGACTATATTGAGCATGATTCAAATTTAGTGAGACTATTATTTGGTGCAGATTCTCTGTCTGTGAGTATGATTAATCCTATAAAATCAGTGAAAACAATTCCAATTAATGAACTTGCTGATCATTTGGAATCTTTCCTCAGAGAAAATAGATTACCTATCTTTGCAGATCTTGATGTCTATAATATTTTTCAAGATGTGATAAAGCTTGCTGCAAGGGGTGTTCAATTAGTCGATGCTGGTGGATTACAAAATACATTAGTAAAAAAAAACGATGAGAAATATAAACCTATAATTATTGACTTAGATCCACATTTAAAAAGCTCTGCTAATTTATATCAATTACTCTTTTCTGATAATTATAAAGAACAAATTTCTCAAATGATGAAGAGACCATTAATTGAGCAAAACCCTTATTTGCAACTAATTCAAGATTATTCTCAAAAACTTACAGAAGAAAAATTTATTAAAATTCGTAATATTGCAGCTGCCTTGGACTTTATGCTCACAAAACTACCTATGTTTGAGATGAGTCGTGGGCAAGGTTTGCGTGATTCTATTATTGATCAAGTTGATCAAAAGCTTAATCCAGATGCTAATAAACATATATTAAATTTGAGACTACAGTGTGAAATTCAGGTACGAAGAGTTATTCGAAGAAGTCTAGAAAATAATTGCTTTAAGCAGACTGATTTAAAAAATGCAGTAGATTATCTTACTGACATAAATCAAATAACAAATAATATTACAGAGAGAGGAGTAAAAGTTTTAAGTTCTTTAAAGGCTTTATAAAAGGATTTCTGGTTAAGATAAGATTTGTGAGAGTTGATGAAATTTTTAAACCCGTATCGCGTGT
>DAISHM010000186.1:2676-3974 GCA_036822535.1 Candidatus Caenarcanales bacterium | reverse complement strand
GAGACTATAATGACAGCACCGATGGTAGTCGCGCAGTGGATTAATAATCAGTATTATTTTTCTACTGTAGATAATGTGAATTTCGGTGCTGGAAGTAAAATTACGCATAATATAGTCGGGAACATAGGTGTAATGCAGGGTAATGCTAGTGATTTATTTACTGGGCTATCTATGCAATCCTTAATGCAGGCAGATGACTCACTTTATCATAGACCATTACGTCTAAGAGTCTTTATACTAGCTCCTTTAGAGAGAGTGAAGAAAATTATTAAAAAGAATCAAATTCTGCAAAACCTCTTTTATAATCAATGGATAAAGCTCATAGTCTTAGATCCACTCAGTGAAGAGCTTTCAGCTTTAGTGGCGGAAGATCACTGGCAGAGTCTAAGGTCTGGAAACAATATTCGGAATTAGAATTATATTTAGATAAAAAAGGACAAGCATTATGGAATCACATTACAGCGAAGAAGATACAGTTTTAGAGTTAAATAAAATGCTAAAGCTAGAGATTATAGTCTCTGGGGAAGATGAGACTATAGTCACTGAGATGATTCAGAAGGCTGGAGTTTCTGGCTATACTGTAATTCCGAATGTCTCGGGTTATGGTCATGCTGGGTATCACGAGGGTAGATTATTGTTTAATGATATGGCAAGCCAAATCATGATTATGACAGTAGCACCGCAATCGGTGATTAATAAAGTGGCTAAGGGTATGAGGACTTTGTTTGAAGAGAAGTCTGGGGTTATGTTTGTGTCTGAGGTTTTGGTGGCTCGTTCTGGGTATTTTTCTAAGTGAGTTTGTTGTTTTGAGATAAATTAATAAAAAATATACACATTTTTAGACTTCCACGACACCTTAGAGCTATTTTGACCCCAAAGTCTTATAGCTAATATTTAACCTATAATATGGGTATAATCATATTAATAGCTAATATGTTGTCATTTGATCTACCCTCTGAAATTCTTCTGATTATAGCGAAGCAGGCTCGTGAGCTTAGGTTAGAAAAAAATTTAACTCAAGAAGGTTTAGCTAAGCGTTCTGGAGTTAGTTTAGCGAGTCTTAAAAGATTTGAACGTTTAGGTAAAATATCTTTAGAGTCTTTGCTAGAGCTAGCTTTAGTCCTAGGAGTCTTAGATGACTTTAAGCTGTTATTTAAGAAACTCGAAAAACCAGTTAGTATGGCGGAATTATTAAAAGAGCCTAAGAAAAGAAAGCGAGGGAGCATAATATAGTTACTTTTTGTAAAATTAAATCTTTAAAAGAGCGTATTTATGCCATGTTTCCCCGTTTGCTCGAG
>DAISHM010000186.1:0-2666 GCA_036822535.1 Candidatus Caenarcanales bacterium | reverse complement strand
AAGTGAGGCTCAAATTCTCTTCACAAGAGACTTTAGACTTAGGCATTTTAGCGATTAAAGATAGGGAGATATTCTTTGAATATGATAAAGACTTTTTATCGAAAGGGATTAATATTTCCCCTTTCAAACTTTTTTTAGAGACTGGTATACAAAGTTCTAGAGATAAGCTTTTCGCTGATGGCTTATTTGGTGTTTTTAATGATAGCCTTCCTGATGCTTGGGGGCGCTTATTATTAGACCGTAGCCTAGGGGCTCTCTCTATTAAGCCCGAGGAGCTCAGTCCATTAGATAGGTTAAGTTATATGGGGAATGCTCAGATGGGTGCTTTATTATATGAGCCTTTTATTAACAGTGATTTTCATTTGAATTCTGAGCTGTTGGATTTGAATAAATTATCGAAAAAAGTTAAGCAGGTCTTAGAAGGTAGTGCTGTTAAAGTTATTCAAGAATTACTTTATCTAAATGGTTCTTCTGGTGGAGCAAGACCTAAAATACTTGTTAATGTTAGCCCTGATTTTAAGACTCTGGTTCATGATCCTGATATTTCAGACCCTGAGTACAAACCTTACATAGTTAAATTCTCATCTAGATATGACCCAGAAGATATTGCCCAGATAGAATATGCTTATAGCTTAATGGCTAAGGCAGCAGGCGTAGAAATGATGCAGACACATCTGTTCCGTATTAAGAAAGATGAATATTGTTTTGCCACGGAACGTTTTGATAGAAAGGGCTCTGACCGTTTTCACGTCCATTAACTAAAGATAGAACCCAATTACTAAAAGCTTTTCGCTTGATGATATTTAATATTCTTTAGCAGCAGCTTATGATTTAACTTTTTCTAGAGGCCCTGCTGGTGAGCATAGTATGACTGTTGCTGGTGAAGGAAAAAATCATTCTAAAAAACATATTATGCTTTTAGCTGAAAAGTTTAATATAGATGAAGCCGAGACTATTTATGAAGAGGTCAGAGCTGCGATTTTAGATTGGATGAAATTCGCGAAAGAAGCTGCTGTCAGTAAAAAGTCTCGTGAGACTGTGCAGCAGTTACTTCACTCTATACTCTTGATATAATATTTCCATAACGGGAATAATATATCCCGTTACAGAAATAATGAAGTTTGAGGATTTTCACCGATTAAATTTAAAAAATCGCATTTTTTCGATGCAGAGCATGGAGTTGCTCGGCTATGATAGAGAAACTTTACGTAAGCAAATCCAGAATTGGGTTAAGAAAGGTTATGTTATCCAGCTGAAGAAAGGTTTATATGCTTATTTAGGCTTAGAGAAAAGAAAGCTATTTTCTAATTTCTATGTAGCATCATTACTCTATGGCGACAACTCATACATCAGCCTAGAATCTGCGATGAGCTTTTATGGTCTAATTCCAGAGAAGGTTTTTCAGCTAAGCTCTGTAAGTACTAGTAAAACAAAAACCTTCATTAATGAGCTAGCGAGTTTCAATTACAAACACATCAAAGCCAAACTATTTGATTATTTCATTAATCAAATAGATGAATTTTCTAATGTATATAGAATTGCTTATCCAGAAAAGGCTTTACTCGATTATATTTATTTTAAAGTTAAAGTGAATCAAAATATTGATGAAGATTTTTTTGAAGAAAACTTAAGATTACAAAATTTAGAAATTTTACAAATCTCACGCCTAAAAGATCTAGAGAAATTATTTAATAAGAAAAAGATCTCTCATGCTGTTTCAGTGCTAGAAAGGATTATCACCAATGCTTAGTTTATTAAAAGAGCAAATATCTAAATATTCTACGAACGAAGAGAAGTTTAATTATTTAAGAGAGACCATTCAAATCCAGACTCTTAAAATTATAGATCAGCATGGTTTTTTCAAGAATATTGCTTTTGTGGGTGGAACTGCTTTAAGAATTTTGTATGATTTGAATCGTTTTTCAGAAGATCTAGACTTTAGCTTGATTAATGCAGAGAATTTTGATTTCCTTAGGATGTCAGAGCAGCTTATGAAAAGCTTTTTACTATTAAATATTGATCTTCAAATAAACTCAAAAACTAAAAATAATGTTCATGTCGCTCAATTGAAATTCTCTAAGCTTCTCTATGAGCTAGGCTTAAGCTCTTTACCTGATCAAAAATTATATATAAAGCTTGAGTTAGACATGAATCCACCGATTGGAGCTGTTTTAGAATATACTATGCAGAAAAATTTTTTTGGTATCAGGCATTATGATTTACCTAGTCTGTATGCTGGTAAACTTCACGCTGTTTTACATCGTAAATATACTAAGGGTAGGGATTATTATGATTTAATGTGGTACCTAACGAAGAGAATTGAGCCGAATTTGACTTTATTAAACAATGCTATTATTCAAAGTACTGCTAAACAATCTAAATTAGATATAGCTGATCTTAAAGCATCTTTAACCAAACGTCTTCAGGAAACAGATTTCCAAGAAGTATATGCAGACCTAGAAACCTTTATTCGAGATCCATTAGAATTAAAAGTTTTGAATTTAAGTAATTTTTTAAATTTACTTTCGGCTTAGATGAGATTTAGCTGAACGAATAAGAATTCTACTAAAGCCTTCTAAAATGCTATGTTAATAACTAAGCATTTTAAGCCTATAAGCTCTAAGCCCATGACCGAGATACTTTCCCCGAATTCAGATAGCCTAACT
>DAISHM010000185.1:0-3975 GCA_036822535.1 Candidatus Caenarcanales bacterium | reverse complement strand
AGGCTTACTGGGCTTTAGTAACGCGGATCTTCGTGAACAGCATGTATTTCCACTAGGCTTAAATTTCTCTATGGGTGCGATAAATGAACAGCGTGCTAGCATCGCGGCACTCCTTTTAAATCAATTAATCGAATCTCGCAATATTACGAACTATCTTCAAAATAAAGTAGAGCAGTTTAAACACAGCTCTGTACCATTTAGTAGTAGGAATTACGAAGTCAATTTTGAGATTAAAAAAATCCTGAATTTCTCTTCACGAGGGCCTTTCGATATAAGCGGTGCTGACATAGGTTTTATTATCGAAACTCAGGGTGATAAGCCTAAATATTACTTAGCTCTAACCCAAGTGAAGAGCTCTGAATTAGCAGCAAGAAAATCAATGAATGAAAAATACCCTGATATACAGGCAGTATCAGCAATCAAGCATAAACTTAATCCAAAGCAAAGACTGCATTTAAGTGATAGACAGCCTTCTGCTTTTGTTACAGGCACAGAAAGCACTTACCGAGCAAACACTCTAAAAGAAAGAAAAAGATCAGTAGACCCAGACTTAATTCTTAAATTAATAAATGGTATAAACCGTGATAGCAATAAAGCCTATCGTGAGATATCAGAAGAGCAGATGAAAAAGCTAGAAAATTTATTTAATAATAAAAAACTATTTTACAATTCAGGTAAAGTCCTTAACCCAATTAGTGATGATGCAGAAATAATGCTAATGCAGAATCTAAATAAACAAGGAGCACTAAGCTCTCTCTGCCTAGCTTATCAAAAATATCCACTAATGCTACATAATCAGCTACTCTATCATACTCCAGATAAAGTTCCAAACGCTAATACTGTACAGAGTTTTACAGAGCTTATAAAAAATTACAGCGATAGAGTCAAGCTAAAACTCAATCTAGATCAGTCTATTCAAATCCCTCAGAGCAAACAACTTGACTTATATAATCTCATGGTTAAACATAAAATAGATATAGATTTCTTAAAAGCCGCAGTCTATAAGATTTTCCGTGAATATGAAAAGAACCTAGATACTGATAAAGGTATATCAAACACAGAGAATTTTAGGAAAATAGATCTAAATAAAGTTTTACAAGAATATAAGGAGCTGAGTAAATCTGAAAAAAGGATACTAGGAGATAGATTAGCTTTAGTAAATAAAATTCTAATCAATTATTTATTTGAAATGCTCTCTAAGACTAATCCACAGCTCAGTAATGAAGATAAAACTGATTTAATAGAGATCCTGAAATTAAACAAGCATTCTTTTAGCCCATTTTTCTTTGAACGCATTAGTAGCACTCAAATCAAAACTAAAGAAGACATAGAAAACTGCTTAAATGAACTACCTAAAAATTTCCGAACCCCTAATCACACAGGGACTATAGATCTGGAAAAAACTCAAATCGCTAAATTACTTAAAAAACAAAACCCATAGTCCCAATTAAGTTAAAACCTGCATCTGGGCTAGTTCCATTCAAATCATCAATTAAAGGGAAACCTGCTAAAAGACCAATAATGAACTGCTCTTCAATAGCAAGCTTAAGACCATTCATCCAATTAACTAGTAAACCACCATGGGCATTATCTTTTATACCTGAATACTCTGTCTTCTCTAGCCAAATACCATTAATTTCACTTACTAAACTCCAATCCAAACGAGTACCTAAAAGCTCGCGAGGGAAAAGCTTCTGAAATTTATTAGGTGAATCTCTGTCTATTAAATAATTAGCAGCGAAATTAAAATTCACTATATCACCGACTACCGTATCTTGAGAGCCTTTAGTCGATAGCTTATACAATAAATTAGAATGTAAACTAATGTCTTCTAATCTTTCACTAGCAAAACGCTTACTGAAAGCAGCACCTAGCAAAGGATCCCAAGATCCAGAACCTGGCTGATGGTCAGCAGCCAAAGGAATGCCAGTTTTATCTCTCTCATTAGTAAAACCCGTAGGCATCTCGATTCCAGCGATTAACGCCATATCTAAATTTAGTTTTTTAATTTCTGGTAAATGATATTTCAGCATTAAACTCATGTCCCCGAGACCAATTGAATCATCTTCATCATAAGTAAAACCATCATAGGTATACTGTAAATTAAAATTACTCTGGAATGGATAGCTGACTATGACAGTAAGATCATCAGTTAAACCATAAAGAAGATTAGCTGCGATTTGCATATTAGCAGAGCGAGAATGAGCATGAAGGCGATTACGATTAATTTCTTTCATCTGTGAAAGCGTGAATTCATCATAGTTTTGATAATTAATACTGGTATTAACCACAAATTTACCCTTTTCTAAGGTATAAGCTGGCATAGTCATTATAGGCCCATCTACACTAGAACCACCAAACGACCCAGCCCACGAACAAGCAAAGATAGAGCCACTTAGAAAAAGACAGCTAAACATAATCAGCGAGACATATAAAAGCTTTTTTTGGCTTAAAATGGTATTTTGGTAGAATATGTCGAAAAAAAACATAGGGCAAATCGCAGAGGAAACAGGTCTGAGTATTCAGACTATCAGATATTATGAGAGCCTAGGACTTTTACCAGCACCACTACGCAGCGAGAGCGGCTACCGTAAGTATGATGCAGCCTATTTAGAACACATTAATTTCATTAAAAATGCTAAAGAATTCGGCTTTAGTTTAGACGAAATGAAGGAACTAGTTCGTTTAAAAAGCTCTAATAGTTCACTGGGAAAAGAAGTTAAGGACTTAGTAAAAGCGAAGATGGCAGAGCTCGCAGAGCAAATCAAGAATCTAGAAAACACTTATAATTACCTTGCGAGCCTAAACCAATCCTGTAGCGGTAAAATGCAGAGTAAGAACTGTCCTATACTTAAAGGGCTAAGCCACAGCAGTGATTCACTCTCTAAGGATATGTAACGGAACTCCTAAAGATTAATGCTGAGTCTCTGCCTCTACTAATCTCACTATAGTATTCACTGAACTTACAGTCCTAGCTTCAGCTTCAGTAGAATAAGTTACCCTTAAGCCTGCATTATCAGCACCATCTAGCTTACTAAAATCACTCCAAAAAATATACGAACTAGTACCATCTTTAATAAAGTAGTAAAGAGTTTTATCATCATCATAAGTAGCGATTACGTTTTTAAACACTTTATCAGCAGTCTCAGCATGCAAAGTCTGCTCTAATCTAAGCTTAGTACCCTGCCTGTTAGTTCTTTTTATATAAAAATGACCTATATGTTCGCCATCTATAACTATCTCAAATTTTTTATTTATATAATCACGAATTGAAAATTCAGAACCATGGTCATGACCAGCATGTGCGCTAATTTTCAAACAAGAGCAAATCAAACACAGGCTCAAAGCAAATAATACAGACAATTTATTAATTTTCATCTTTAATCTCCTAAAGTCTATAGTATACTACAAGCTTTAGGCAAGGCGGAATATTTCAGCAGCTTATTACAGATTACGAGTATAAACTTTCGGTAATCTAAGATTTAAAGAAGTAATTAATTCATAACTAATAGTATTTAAAAGCTTAGCCCATTCTTTCAGTGGTAAATGAGGGCCTATTAATTCGACTTGATCACCGACTTTCACATCCTCAGTATCACCGATATCAAACATAATCTGATCCATAGTAATCAGACCCACTTGATTAATGAAACTATCTCTGACAAAGCCTTTAAAGCGATTAGAATACGATCGAGGTATACCAGCTGAATAAAATAAAGGTAAGGTTATAATCTTCGGACTGCGCTTAGTACTCCAAGTCCCGTTATAACTGACCGCTTCACCAGGACCAATGTTTTTCACAAAGACCACTCTTGCATAAAGAGCCATTACTGGCTTTAGAATTGGATTATCTAAACCGAAAAGCTCTATCCCGACACGCACATAATCAAAGGGGTCTTGATTAATAATCCTTGCAGCTTTACTACTAGCGATATGTCGTGGGATATTAATTCCATCGGTGGCTGCCATAAACTT
>DAISHM010000184.1:0-3980 GCA_036822535.1 Candidatus Caenarcanales bacterium | reverse complement strand
CTGCGATAGTCTCTGCCCCACTGGTTTTTAATTTAAATTACTATGTAAAACCTAATCTAAATGTCTTTTCCCACTTATACGGAACTGTATATTTCACTGAGGGCATTAATAACCCTCTAGCTATGGATTTAGGAGCTAGCTATGCCATTACGAAAGATTTAGTTTTAATTTCATGGGTGAGTAAGGGTTTAAATGAAGCTGCGCCAGATATGACTATAGATCTGGGTTTGGTGCTGAGGCTTTAAAAGTTTATTTAGGATAAAGCTTTTTTATTACTTTCCAGTTTCGTCAAGATACTTACTGCGTTTGCATTTCCAGCCCCCAACACCCTATCAATCTCTTTCAAACAGGTATTTTTATATTTTTCCTGTGTATTTAAGATATATAAAGTAAACAGAGTGTGTATTTTAAAGAAGTCTTTTAATTGTGATAAGCGTTCTTTATCTAAAAGGGAGACTATTTTCATATCATCTAAAATTTCTAAAAGGTCTTCTAATTTTATAGTGATGAGTTGAAGAGATTTATCTTTATAGATATCGACTTGATTAAATATATTATTAGCTAAATTAAACCTAATTTCAGGACTATCTGCATCTATTATTAATAGGTTTCTAAGACATTTCTCTTCTTTGTAATAAAAGTCTCTAGCAGTAAGTAATTTACTAGCAAAAGCCTTATTTAATGCCGAGTATTTTTCTTTAAGATAGAAACTGTTTTGAGGATATTTATCGAGTCCTAAGTCTAGTTCATCAATATAGCTGACTATATCAATATTTCTATTATTCTTTTTTAAATCCTGAATAACAAAACTATCAATAATACTAAAGCTCTCTTGGAATAATCTAGATTTATGCTTAGTAAATCCCAGTTTATATATATCTTCAGGGCAGATAAATTTATTTAATTCATCTAAAGTAGTCTCCCACACCTTTTTAGAATAAAGATCATCTGAAATATTAACATGAGATTTTAAACTATCATGAGTATGATAAGTTTCTAGTCTTAGTATATTATCTAAGCCATCATGAATATCTTTCATCCCGTTATAAATTAAGGCATATAGAAAAACAAATCCCTCACAATTAACTAGTCTATGATTTAAACTCTCTATGGGACTGTTAAATTCGCCATAAGAATATCCTAAGTGTTTAATCGGAATAGAAATGTTTTTCAGAAGCTCATTTCTATCTACATCTAAAGTTAGTTCTGTTCCTAGATACTGTAGTTCTGTTTTTCTAGAATCATTAAGCTCCAACCCCCAGCGAGAAAAAGAATACAAACTATGCTCTAGAAAAGAATTAGGATGCATGATTATCAGTTACTGTATCTACAATATCTTTCATTAAAAATAATGAGATGCCTATCCCTGAGCCAGTAAGGCTGCCCTTAAGTAGCTTGCCAGCTGTAATTTCTTCTTGTTTAACTTTACTTAAAACAAATTCAGAAGCTGCCCCTAAGACAGCTCCACCTAGACCAGCTATTACTAGTACATCCTGAATCAAGTGCTGCATTATAGAGGGTCTTTTAGACTCTTCCTCTAAAAACTTTATATCTTCTTCTATTAATTTTTTCTGCAATTCTTTAAGCTCTGGATCGAAATTTTTGTTATCAGGCATCACCGCAGCATTACTACTATCACTATTAGTCATTTTACTGGCTTCAGCACGATTATCAGACTTTATATTTTTCTTTTCTAAACTAGAGTCTTTCTCTGACTGAATTTCCTGTTTGGATAGACTTTTAGTCGCAGCATTTTTAGAACTGTCCTCCTGAGTACCTATCTTCGGGGCAGTATTTCTTTTAAAGGGATTACTTATTCCTAACATAATTTACTTTCCGGTAACCGATAAGCCTAGTGCTGTCTTAATTTTAGTAATCTGTTCTTTTATAATTTCAGCCCAGGGCTTAACCGTAAACTGCCTGTGAGCTTCAGCAATATCCTGAAATTTTATCTCTTTATTTCTAATAATATCATCTAAAAAATTAAAGTCCCCTCTAGTAAAAGATTCTAGTAGAGGACTATTAAGAATTTTAGCTATGTTATTAACAGCTTCTTGTTTAGGCAAATCTTGCCACTGTATTGACTTCACTAGCTCTGGTGAAGGATTGTCTAGACGAGGGTCGTACTTCGTTAATGCTGCGTATCTCTCATCAGAACGTTTGTCTGGCAAAGCAACACGCACTAAAGCATTAGCAGCAAAAAGTTGAATAAACAAAGCGCCTAGATTAGTAGACATACCAGAAGTGCAAATTATTTTGCTCCATTATGTCTAACCGTATCGTAAACAGTTTTCAATGTTGCAAGTGATGCTCCCTTGGCTCCGCCCTTAATAGCATGTTCTTTAATTTCAGACCAATCAATCGAATGTTTTTTGATCAACTGAGCAATAGCTTCTACACTACCCTCAGCAACTCCACCAAGACCAGAGTAAGCCATTAATTCTTTTCCAACCCAGGATAAAGCCTCTTTTCTAGTAGCACTACGCAGATCTATTTGCGGCGCAGCCTCCGTCTTAATCTCAGGTAACTTAGCTTGTGCTAGCTCTAGACCTTGTCTAGCTACAGAAGATAAATCATCTCTAGATGTTTTAGATAAATCTATTTTCGGAGCTTCTTCGGTATTGATTACTGGCATGGCTTCTCTTAATGATTTTATCATATTTGGACGATCTGTATTAGCATTATTTATTGTAGTGTTCATTTATTCCTCCCTTTTCTAATGAATTGAACATTAGCTCCCTTGAGCTCTTTTGCTAATACTAGTTCACCCCCCCCCATGTAAAGTCAAGACAATTTTGATCTTATCTAGACATATCTAAATTATCCTGTTCATATATCCTAATTATCTATTCTTAAAGAATAAAGTATTTTTGCTTTATATTATTCTTAAAATCTTCAGGTATTTTCTCCCAATTCAGTAATTGAATTATGAATGGAATTTCACTATTATCAAAAAATTCCTTCGCTTCATAAATTTCCCTATCTGTTGCATTGAATACAACACAATCAAGATCAGATCTTTGATGAGAAGTGCCTTTAACGCGTGAACCATATGCCCAAACTTTTTTATTTGGAAGATACTGTAGAAAAGCATCACGTATTATTTTCAAATAGCGAGACTCAATATCAATATTATTAGAAACAGTTTCACTCATTACCTCAGCACTATCTATAACTTTTGTGGCAAAAGCAGTTTTAAATATTGGATTCGGTCCCGCTGCTAAATCTATCAAGCCTATCTCTGCCATTAGATATTTTCTTAAATGTTTCCAGGTCGTATCAAAGCACTCTAATTAAGTATGTATGTTATCAACAAATTTCTAGTTTAGTCTAGAACTTTTCTATCACCTCTGCACGCCTTTTATTATAGTGTTCATTTTTTACGAACTTTTTACGCAACTATTAACAAAAAATCAAGGAAAATTTAAATCATGTTCACTTCGACAGATACTAGTCAAATAGTACTTTTCACCTTATGCCTTTTACTTTTAACTCCGATATTAGGCACTTATATGGCTTCAGTCTATGATGATAAGCCGCATCCACTAAAAAAAGCTTTTTCATGGATTGAAAGGCTAATCTATAAAGTCTGTGCTATAGATGAAGCTAAATCTTATTCATGGAAAGGCTATGCAGTACAAGTTTTCAGCTTAAATGGTATAGGTCTTATATTTCTATTTCTTTTACAGATTTTTCAAGCTCATTTACCTTTAAATCCTAATAATTTAGCTAATCTTTCATGGGATTTAGCATTTAATACCGCAGCTAGTTTCGTTACTAATACTAACTGGCAGGCTTATGCAGGAGAAAGTACTATGAGCTATCTCACTGACATACTCGGTTTAAACGTCCAAAATTTCTTAAGTGCCGCTACTGGAATGGCAGTGCTTTTAGTTTTACTTAGAGGTATTAGGAATCAGCTTAGTAGCGAGATTGGTAACTTCTGGGTAGACCTTACTCGCTCTGTGCTTTATATACTT
>DAISHM010000183.1:0-3996 GCA_036822535.1 Candidatus Caenarcanales bacterium | reverse complement strand
TCTTCTTGATTAAATCTAAATTAGATAGGCTAGAGGAATCTAGCATTAATCTGATTATACTAGAATGAGAGTTAAGCTACACATCCAAAATAGGACTAATCAAATACCAAAGTCTTAGCTTCGTAGACTATAATTTTATCCTCAGAATGAGCTTTAATTGCTTTAGCTAAAACTTGTTTTTCTATATCTCTGCCTTTAGAGATATAGTCTTCGACAGTATCTCTATGATCTATAGCGATGACTCCCTGCTCAATAATAGGCCCCATATCTAAATCTTCAGTCGCATAATGTGCCGTAGCCCCAATGATCTTAACTCCTTTATCATAAGCCTGATGGTAAGGCTTAGCACCTTTAAAAGATGGTAAGAAACCATGATGCACATTAATAATCTTTAAAGGAAAAGCATTAATGAATTGGGGGGTAAGTATCTGCATGTAGCGAGCTAAAGCAATAAAATCAATATTTAAATCTTTTAAGCGGGTAATAATCTGCGCTTCCTGAGCTAGTTTCGCTTCATAATTAGCATTAGTACTCTCTGGATCACGCTCTATAGGATAGTACTCAAAAGGAATATTAAAAGCTTTAGCCACGTGCCTTAGATCTGGATGATTACTGATAATCACAGGGATTTCGACATTTATTTCACCATACTGCTTACGTAGAAGTAAATCATAGAGACAGTGGTCGTATTTAGAGACTAATATAGCCATCTTTTTTACATGATGTGAGAATTTAAAACTCATTTTAAATTTATCTGCGACAGGGCTAAAAGCTTTATCTAGATTCTCGGTCTTAATTTTAAAATCACTGGCATCGACTAAAACTCTCATAAAAAAATGAGCAGTTAAGCCTAATGAATACTGCTGCGAATCAATGATATTACCGTTATTTTCAGCGATAAAAGCACTAACCGCATTAACTATACCCTTCTGATCGAAGCAATCTATAAGCAAAGTGAAACGCTGCATAAATTTAACTAAACTCCACGCGCCCTAAATAATCATGAATAGCAGCATCACAAGTCTTGCAGATATTTTCACTATTTACTTCATCTGCAATAAAATGTTTCCAGCATCGCTCACATTTAACTGAATTTTCAAAGACTTTAGCTTTTACACTAATATCAGCTGCTTCCAGAAATTTCAGCTCAGAGACTATAAAACAGGCTTTTATTTCTTCACTAATTTCCTGGAATAAATCAATTTTAGCTGCTGGAGCAGATATTAATAATTCCGCCTCTAAAGATTTACTAATAGTTTTATTAGCTCTTAATTCTTCTAATTCTTTATTCGCTAAATCTCTAATAGAAAGGATTTCATCCCATTTCTGACTATGCTCATAGTTTAAATAGTCATTATTAAGCTTAGGCCAATTACTTAACTGTATAGTCTTATCTGTCATAAGCTCCGAGTTCTTTAAATACTCTGCCTTAATGCTTTCTGGAGTATGCAAATAAATATCTTCAGCTAAGTGAGGTAGAATCGGCACAAAGAAACGGTTAAAACTAGATAGTATCTTAGCAATTACAGTCTGAGAGGCTCTGCGAGAAAGAGACTTTTTACCATGCGTATAAAGCCTATCTTTACAAATATCAAAATAAAAAGCAGAAAGATCTACCGAACAAAAGTTTTGAATTAATTGATAAAACCTTACGAACTCATAATTATGAAAAGCTTCTGTAATCTCCTTAGTAAGTATCTGTAAACGATGAAGAATTAGTTTATCTAAATCATTCAAATCCTCATAGCTAACAGCATCTATCTCTGGATTAAAATCAAAAAGATTACCTAGCATAAAGCGACTAGTGTTCCTAAAATTACGGTATATCTCACTTAGCTGTTTAAAAATATTCTTGCCGACTTTTATGTCTACCGAGTAATCTACACTAGCGACCCAAAGCCTGAGTATATCTGCACCATACTCTTTAATGATTTCATCAGGATCTACTACATTACCTAAAGACTTAGACATTTTACGTCCCTGCTCATCCATGACGAAACCATGAGTAAGAACGGTATTAAAAGGTCTAATACCATTTACCGCCACAGAACTTAGTAAACTTGATTGAAACCAACCTCTATGCTGATCTGAACCCTCTAAATATAAATCTACTGGAGTAAATTGCTTAGATTTAAGCTCTGGACGAAGATTAACTACGCTACGATGACTAGAACCTGAATCAAACCAGACATCCATGGTATCGGTCTCTTTAATCAAGTTCTCTAATTTATATCTAGGATTCTCCCCATTCAAAAGTCTTTCAGGGATTAGATCTTTAATTTCCTTACTATACCAAGCCGAAGAACCTTCTAACTTAAAGATTTCTGCGACATATTCTATGATTTCTAGGTCTAAAATAGCTTTATAATTCCCGTTAGCATCAATAAGTGACTTATCGTAAAAAGCAGGAATAGGCACTCCCCAAGTGCGTTGGCGAGATATGCACCAGTCACCTCTGCTTTCCACCATACTATGAATACGGTTTCTACCGCGAGCAGGAAACCACTGTACCTTATCTATCTCTGCTAATGCCTCTGCTCTAAAGCTATCTATGCTTGCGAACCACTGCTCAGTAGCTCTAAATAGTAGTGGAGTCTTAGAGCGCCAGCAATAAGGGTAGCTATGCTTATATTTACTATGTTTAACTAATGAATCTGCTGCTTTTAATGCGGAGATTATCGTAGGATTAGCTTCCTTCGCGATATGTAGACCTTCTAAATTTACTATTTCCCCAGTCTCAGTCTTCACTTCACCTGCTTCTTTAGTAAAAGCCCCTTTAGTATCTACTGGGCATAATACCCCTAGCTGATATTTTTTACCTATCTCAAAATCCTCTGGACCATGACCTGGAGCGGTATGTACACAGCCAGTACCGGTATCGGTACTAACATGCTCGCCTAAAATAATAGGCGAAAAACGATTAAATAAAGGGTGCTGTGTTTTAATATGCTCTAAAGCAGCTCCTTTAACAGTATCCAAAAGAATCTCAACTTCACTAGCTTCAAGCGCTGCCCTAAAGCTCTCCAAAAGATCTTTAGCGATAATCAATTAACCCCATCTTTCAGAATTTACTAAAGAGTAATCTATATCAGCGTTTAAGCATATAGCTAAATTGGCTGGAATAGTCCACGGCGTAGTAGTCCAGATTACGAAAGCAGCTCCGTTTAACGCTAGTCTAAGTTCTTTCAAGTAAGTCTCATCTAAGGATTTAGACTGATTAAGCTCCCATTCATTTAAATCGGCTATTTTAAATTTCACATAAATCGAATCTGAGACGTGCTCTTCATACTCTATCTCTGCATCAGCTAAAGCAGTCTGGCAGCCGTAACTCCAGTGCACACACTTTAAACCTCTATAAATAAAGCCTTTAGCTGCCATTTCACCAAATAGTTTAATTTGCTCGGCTTCATATTTAGGATCTAAAGTGATATAAGGATTTTCCCAATCTGCATTTACACCTAATCTCTTAAATTTCGCTTCCTGACCTTTTAGATTTTTTAAAGCAAACTCCTTACATTTTTCACGCAGTTCAACTACAGAGACAGCGTTTCGACCACCTTTAATCTCTTTTACTACCGCATTTTCAATAGGCAAACCATGTGAATCATAGCCAGGAATAAAAGGCACTTTATATCCTTCCTGTAATTTAAATCTACAGATTATATCTTTTAAAATCTTATTAAGAGCAGTACCTATGTGAATTTTATCTGAACTTAAATAAGGAGGACCATCATGTAAAATAAAAGGCTCTGCTTTCTCTGCTTCTCTCAGCTCTAGACCTAGCTTATAAACATTTAATTCATCCCAGCTTTTCTGAAACTCAAGTTCACGCACAGCACCATTACCACGCATCGGGAATTCTGTAATAGGTAAATCAATAGATTCTTTGATCGCTTTCTTATAGGTTTCCATAGATGGTGTATTTTCCGTTTGCATAGGTGAATTAAGTATGAGTTTAAATTTTAACATTTTAAGCACTGAGAGTTATAATTAAAG
>DAISHM010000182.1:0-4007 GCA_036822535.1 Candidatus Caenarcanales bacterium | reverse complement strand
TGTTTCATTTATTGATAAGGAAAATGAATTTAATAAGGAATAAAGGGGGCTTTTTATAAAAATAATTAATAGGCTTGAAAATAATAAAATTCAACTTGATTTTGAATTTACTAATATTCTTTTAATATTAAAATTTAACTTATTTGGGAGATGTTCATTTATTTATAAACTATGCTTATCCTCCGTTTGTCTTAAAATATCTTATCTAAGCTCGAAAACTAAACCTTTCAGCTCTTTAATATAGTTTTGGCTAAAGTCTTTTCTAGAGTGCATTTCACTGTTAGCTTTTTTAATTGCGATATTTAAACGATTTAATAAATCTAATTTTAAGAACTGTAATTCATTAGCTAAAGCAGAGTGTTTAACACCTACTATTAATTTCATATCTTTAGTAACACGATGTGCAAAGGTTCTTTTCTTTATGTTTTCAGGCATCTCTAGTTGCTGCCATAATTCAAATATAGAATAATGTCTCTGTTTATCTATATTACGAGTCACTGACTCGAAAAGTTTTTTTATTGGTAATAGTTCTTCTTGCTTAGTTCGCTGCATAATCAACTATCGCTCCAGCTTTTATATTTATAATTTGAGCATTTTCACTCCATTTTTGCAAATGCTTTCCTAGATGAGTAGTAGTGATAATTACTTGAGTGTCGTCATTAATACTCTCTAAAAGATGATCCTGTCGTGATTCATCTAATTCTGCAAGAACATCATCTAAAAGTAATATAGGATTTAAACTGTGTTCTCTTTTTAATAGCTCAATCTCAGTGAGTTTCAGTGCTAGTACTATACTACGTCTTTCACCTTGACTGGCGAAATCAGCTGCTAGCTGTCCTTTTAGTATAAAATTAATATCATCTCGCTGAGGACCATGACTGGTACAGGCTCTGATGAAATCTAAGCGGTGGTCATTCTTTAGATCCATTTCACTTAAAGCTTTACCTGTGTATTCTAAATGGAGGCTAGACTTATCAGCGGCTATCTTTTGATAATTAGCTTCAATTAAAGGATTAATCTTATTAATTAAATCTGCACGATATTTATAAATCTCATTAGCAGCATTAATAAAAAGCTCATCCCAAATCAGGAGCTGCTCCATAAGTACCGAACTTAAATTATTCGAGGAAAAACCTTTCTCTAGGCAGCTTTTAATAAAGCCATTACGCTGGCTTAGAATTTTTTCAAACTTACTTAAATGCTCAGCATAAGGAAAAAAGAGCTGTGTGAGTAGGTTATCTATACAGGCTCTTCTAATACTAGGACTGCCTGAAACAGTGCTCAAATCATCTACCATAAAGGAAACTGAATATAATTTATGTCTAATTTCTTTAGGCTTTAAATTTACTTCATTAATTTTCAGAGTCCTTCTGCCAGAGCGTCTTAGCATCATCGCGATATTTAAATCATTCATATTTTCACGCAGAATTTTAGCGTGCAGTACAGCATTCTCAGCCTCAAAATTTACTAACTGTGCATCTTTACTTGCACGTTCTGATTTCCCAGTACTTAAAAGCTGCACCACTTCAAGTAAATTAGTTTTCCCCTGGGAATTATCTCCTAATATAATTAACTTAGGCTTCTCTATAGATAGAAAAAGTTCCTGATAATTTCTAAAATTTATTAAATTGATACTTTTTAAGAACAATAGCTCACTCTATATTTTTTGGTATATGATTATTCTAGCTAGTGAACATATTATTCAAAAACCCTTTTTATAAATTTTTTCTGCTATTTTTACTAGTAAATTTAGGTATTTTAAATCTTAGTGCAGAAGAGCCTACTGAGCTAGCTTCTCAGAATATTCTTAAAGATGAGCATATAGCTGAAGTCGCAGCTAGCCCAGAAGATAATGAGGTATTTGTCGAGATTACCGCAGATGAGCTTAGATATAACGAGACTCAAGATTTTTATGAAGCTGTAGGTAATGCTGTAGCTGTTTTCCCAGAAAAAGATATAGTAGTGAATGCTGATTTTATGAGCTTTGATGCTATAAAAAAGCAGATTACTGCTGAGACTAATGTGAAAATAACCCAGAAAGACACTACTGCTTTCGGTGAGTACGTGGTTTTCCACACTGAGACTAAGACCTATAGCATGGAAGAACCCAAGATCTTCGCTCCAGGAGTGCGTTTGAAAGCTAGAACTAGTACTTCTGAGTATGAAGAAAAGAAAAAAGAGGGTGAAAAAGATAAAGTCAGAGTTACCTTTAAGGATGGCTTTGTCGCTTTAGATAAGCCAGTCGGAGTTTATTCCGCAGGAAATTTAGAGTGGGCGCGCTATTCTCGTGAGCGTAGACTTTATTACAGAAATAGGGAGTTAAGATGGAAAGATATCCCTCCTTTAGATACTGATTTGAAGTATAGTGCTAAACGCATAACTTATGATCAGACTAAAAGGATGAATAATCTAAAGATACAGGGGGCTAAACTTTGGTTAAATGATAAGCTCAGTATCCCATCTCCAGTAGAAATCACTACTAGTGTAGGTGATGCTGCTAATACTCGTTTCCGTGGACCAGTTTTAGGTCAGCGAGAGCGAATTGGTGGTTTCGCTGCTGGACCTAGATTCTTTAAATCTTATAAGAACTCTACTTTTGCTTTAGCGCCTATAGTGCAGCTCGGTAATGAAGGGCGTTTCGGTGCTGGTGCTATCGGTAGCTTTAATACACCTGGCGATACTACTGCTATCATGGCAGGTTACGGATCTCTTGAAAATCGTTTTATCCTGAATGCCCATCAGGAATTGCCTTATAACTTTGAGGCTAATGCTTTAGTTAATCAATTTATCCGTAATCAGATATTTGGTGCAAGTCAGGTAGGGCAGAACTATGAGTTAATGCATATGTGTAGATGGCGTAATCCTAGTCTCTTTGATAGACGTGGTGCTCAGGTGAGAACTATTTTCGGTTATGCTGCTGATAATTTGGATTTATTTACTGCAAGAAATAAAGAGCTTTTATTTAAAGCGAGGGCAGAGCATGGTGATTCTAGTTTAGATGAACACAGTGGTTTTAGATTTGAAGAGAATATTAGTTTTTATACTAGACCAGTATATAGAGTCGGTAATGAAGGCTATAACTTGACTCTAAGATTTAGGGACGCAGGTTCCCTAGCTTTTTATGATACTGGAGATGTGTACTTCGTAAATAGGATAGGACCTGCTATAGAAGCGACTTTTGATCGATTAAGTTTTGAGGTAGATTACCTCTATGCCATAATCTCAGGTGAATCTCCTTTCATTTATGACCAATTTATAGATGGTTCTAATGCGATAGTTTTTGATGGTGATTTAATGATTAATAAATGGCTTTCTATAGGTACTTTTATGAACTTTAATATAGATGATAGTGAGATTACTAGAAATCAAATCAGAGCTGAATTTGGTCCTCAAGATTTTAAATTCAGAGCGAGTTATGACTCTATTTGAAATCAAGTCGGTTTTGGCTTAAATATGATATTTGGTGAGCCGATTAGGTACGATGAACTTAAGGTAAACCTCTAATATCATCATGAGAAATTTTTAAATAAGCAGCTAGACTGAGTAATTAAGCGTTTAATTTAGTGAATTATCTTAAAATTAATATTTTTTCATGAATTAATGAGATCTTAACTTCATATTAATTTTGTTTGTCTCTAATGAGTTCATACATGAAAGAAAGGACTCTCAAACTTAGCCTAGACAGTATTCTAGCTTTAGATACTAGAACTGATAAAACATCATTTTTTGATGAAGTGACTAGCAAAAGTAGCTTCAATACTGAAGTACGAGCTAATGAGACTGAGCTAAGTTTAAGTAGAATTAATCAAGTTATCCCTAAACCAATCAGCGAAGGTGAAAGACCTTTAGAACCTTGGGCTGATGTAGGTAAAGAGAAAAAAGCTCGTATTATTTCTGAGTATTTTAAGAAAAATCCTTTTTCTCACCTTAAGAATTTTCCTAAAACTAAAAAAATCTTTTTAAGTTATTTCGATAGCGTAGATACTATAGCGAAAGATGTAGATTTT
>DAISHM010000181.1:0-4013 GCA_036822535.1 Candidatus Caenarcanales bacterium | reverse complement strand
GATGAAACTCTCTCTAGGTCAATTTCAGAGATTCTCATTAGCTCGTTCGTTTTTAAGTGATGCCCCTATAGTATTTTTAGATGAACCTACTAGTGCCTTAGATAATAAATCCCAGCAATTCATCTACTCTTCGATTCAAGAACTCAGGAAAGATAGAACCCTAATCATCATCGCTCACAGATTAGATACTATTCAGAGCTGCGATAAAATTATTTATTTAGAAAATGGCGAGATTCTAGAAACTGGTACTTATAACGAACTCAGCGCGGATTAAAATAGTAAATTCTCAGCTCTTTTAGATGCTCAATTACAAAGCAATTAACGAATAAAAAAGTAAAAAATCAAATAAGCAAAAGGGATATAAAAATAATGACTATCTACTCTATCTAGTATGCCTCCCTGAGAAAGAAGTATAGTTCCAGAATCTTTTACTTTAGCTCTGCGTTTAATCATACTTTCAAATAAATCACCAAGCTGAGCAATTAAAGCGATTAATAGAGCTAGGGTAAAAACAGCGATGTAATTTAAAAAGGTCTCTTTATAATCTATGATATGAAAATATTTCCTCAAAAGATCTCCTAGAGATGATAGTAAATGAGCATCTAGACCGTGCCCGAAATATAAAATGAGAAAACTAAAACCTAGAGAGCCAGTAAGAAGACCGAAAAGACTACCTTCAATTTTCTTATTTGGGCTAATAGTCTTAGTAAGAGGGATAAGACCGAAATTCTTACCGCCTATTAATGCAAAAATATCATTTAGAGCTACTGATACGATAATAACCATTAAGTACAAATCACCACTTTCTAAGCCTCTAATTAAAGGGTAGAAAGATGGTGCGAAGCCTAAATAGCTAATTAAGGCAAGAGAATAAACTAATTCTTTTTTCAAATCTAGGACATAGAGAGACTTATTAATAAATTTAATTAAAGCAAAAGAAAGAATAAAAAGCAGATAAATAAAGACATAGCTCAAACACACTAAGTAGAAATTCCCTTCATAGGGCTGAGGAATAATAAAGGCAAGAAAATGAAATAAGCAAATAAAAAATAAAGCGAGTATTTTACTTACCTTTATATCTTGTTTATTTAGTATTTCTAAAGCCTCTTTAAAAGCAATCAGAGAAAATACAAGAGCTAAACATGAAACACCAAGCTGTGCCGCTAAATTAGCGACTAAAACCAAAATAAAAAGCAGGCTGCCGATGATTACACGATTCATAGTAAATTTAACTATTCATACTAAAGTGAGTGAATATTACTATTTTAAAATAACTTTAGTAGAATTTAATAAATGGAACTAACTAAAAGAAAGTATTTTCTTTTATCCTTATTTTTAAGTTATTTGGTGGCTTCTTTCGTGCAGTTCAGAGCCATCTTTGATGATACTGCCGTTCATACCAGTGTCCGCTATCAAATTTACTGGATGGCAAGACTCATTAACCCTAATCTCTTTCCTAATGACATAATTGCAGATCATTTCGCTCAGCCTAAAATGATTTCTCCCATACTGGGATTAATTTATAGTTTAGTTCCTAAAAATATTGAGCCTAGCGAGATTACGCAGCTAATTCCTCTAATCTTAGTCTTAATTTCAACTATTTTTCTTTTTAAAGCAACTGAACTGAGGTTCGGAGCTAGATACGCTTTTTGGTTATGCCTCTGTTTTAATTTAGGTATCTGGACTATTGATAATTTAGCAGGTGGCTTACAGAGAGCTTTTTTCTTTCCTTTATTCTTTTTATTTCTTTGGCTTTTTGCTAAAGGATCTTCATTAGGAATAGTTTTAATACTGCTTACAGAAGCTTTTATTTATCCGATTTCTTTTATTATTTCGATCGTTATAATTTTACTAAGTCTTGCTTTCCAAATTTTCCTAAGAAACAATACTTCAGAGAATGACTCTAAAACCATGGCTAGTACCTCAATCAAGAAAAATAATTTAATAAAAATTTTTCTTATCTCTATTCCTGCTGGAATTGGACTAATTTATATTCGCTACTTATATTTCACCGATCTCTTAGTTTCTGCATATTTAAATGAAGAGCAGATATTTAAAAGCTATTTAGAACTTATTATTCCAATGCTATTAATTATCATTTTTAGCAAATTACTTTTACACAGCGAGAATTACCTAAATAAGATAGAAAACAGTAAAGCTTTCCTGCGCATACTGAAAAAAAGATCTAAATTAATTCTCTCAGGTATCGCATTATTAGTGAGTTTCAGCTTTTGGGATGACCATCTCATTATAATCAATAAAGAGGAGTATAGGATTTATAAATTTCTCAGTAATTTAGAAGAAGATGCTTTAATCGCAGCTCCTCTAAAACTTGCAGATAATATTCCAATGTTTTCATATCGCAGTGTCCTAGTTAATTCCTCAGCGAAACTCGCAGCGAAGAATAAATATAAAGTCAAAATGACCGAAAGATTAAAAGACTTAGAAACAATATTTCACACAGAGAATACTGAGCTTTTAAAAAATCTTATTAATAAATATGGAATTGATTACTTAGTTGTAGAAAACGCTCCTAGCGAGCAGATAAATCAGATTGCAATTTTTCATACAGATACTTATGGAGCTAAGTTACTTAATCAGACTAAAAATTTCAGCATTATTAAGATAAATCCAAATATTTAAATATCCTCTATAACGAAAATCAGCTAATTAACCGATTTATCCATTATGGCTGAAAAAGTAATTATTAAAAATGCTAAGGCAAGTGTAACAGATAACCCTATAGTCCTTTTCATAGAAGGAGACGGTACAGGACCTGATATTTGGGCTGCATCTCAGAAAGTTTTAGATTCAGCAGTCGAAATCGCTTATAAAAATAAAAGAAAAATAGAGTGGAAAGAGGTCTTAGTCGGAGAGAAGGCTTTTAAATTAACAGGAGAATGGCTACCACAAAAGACCATAGACGAAATTAAAGAATATTCACTAGCAATTAAAGGGCCGCTCACTACTCCTGTAGGTGGTGGAATTCGCAGTCTAAATGTAGCATTAAGACAGATTTTCGATCTTTATGCCTGTATCAGACCCGTTAAATGGTATAAGGGTGTGCCTTCGCCAATGAAAGAACCAGAGAAATTCGACATCACTATTTTTAGAGAAAATACCGAAGATGTATATTCTGGCTTTGATTACGAAGCCAATTCACCACAGGCTTTAAAGCTTATTGAATTAATTAATTCCTTTGATCCGAAAAAGCAGATCCGTGAATTTTCAGGCATAGGCATTAAACCTGTATCTAAATTAGCTTCTGAAAGACTAATCCGATCTGCGATAGAGTATGCATTAAATAAGGGATTAAAGAAAGTTCATTTGATTCATAAAGGTAATATCATGAAATATACCGAAGGTTCTTTTAAAGACTGGGGCTATGAGCTAGTAAAAAGAGAATTCCCTAATCAGGTAATTACTGAAGAAGAAATCTGGGATGGTGCTAAGGCTGAATCTAAATTAGTTTTAGGAAATCGCATCGCTGACAATACTTTCCAGCAGCTACTTTTAAGACCAGATGAATATCAAGTCTTAGCCACGTTAAACCTAAATGGTGATTATCTTTCAGATGCCGCTGCGGCACAGGTAGGTGGGCTAGGTATAGCTCCTGGTGCAAATATTGGTGATAATCAAGCTATATTTGAAGCTACGCACGGTACTGCTCCTAAATACGCTGGCTTAGATAAAGTAAACCCTGGCTCAGTAATACTTTCCGGAGTGATGATGCTTGAGTTTATGGGTTGGATAGAAGCTGCTAAGTTAATTGAAAATGCTTTAGAGGAGACTATACTAAATAAAACCGTAACCTATGATTTCGAAAGGTTAATGAATGGTGCTACTTTACTTAAATGTTCTGAGTTTGCTGATGCGATCATTAGTAATATGAGCAAAAGCCTCTACCAGCCAAATTCAGTATAAAAACTTTTAGTATAATCTAATCCAACAGCTGATTTAAGACTAGTAGCATTATTAATCTCAGTAATATCATGAATAAAGCAATCTCTCTT
>DAISHM010000180.1:0-4033 GCA_036822535.1 Candidatus Caenarcanales bacterium | reverse complement strand
GGTGCTCACCGAAGGGCCGGAGGATGAAACAACGAAAAACAAACAAGCACAAAAAAAAACTTATTTTAGAAAAAGATGGTATCAAGTTTTTAATTTTTAAAAATAAGGGTTTAATATTTTCATTTTTCACCTTATAAATACCATTTAACTGCTTAATCATAAGTTCACTATCAGCATAGACAGTGAGTTCTTCGCCTTTAAAACTTTTAGATAGTTCTTCTAATGCACGAATCAAAGCAGTATATTCAGCATAATTATTAGTCTTAATTCCTATTGATTCTGAAATGGTAAATATTTCTTCAGAATCGCGGCAGACGCTAACTCCGATAGAAGCAGGACCTGGATTACCTTTAGAGGCCCCATCTGTAAAAACTTTTAAAATAATTCTCCTCCTAAACTGCTAATGGCTGCTTGATTTTCTTAAGATCTAGCTTAGCTAACGAAGCTATAAACTCGTCGACATAATCTTTATTAATATCTTTTTCACTTTCACGCATTACCCCAGAGAGTACTGCGATAACTTTAGCACCAGCCTCTCTACCGACACGAGCATCTACTGGAGAATCAGTAATGAAGATAGTCTCAGACTCTTTTACTTTAAGCTGCTTGCAGATGGACTTATATAAGTCTGCCGTCTTATACTTCCCGCAGATACTAGTATCAAAGACATTACTAATATCAAATTTTTCTAAAGTCTTTAAACTATTCTTCTCTGAATCAGAAGTAAATAAAGCTAACTTAAAACCAGCTTTAGAAATAGCTTTTATCTTTTCTATAGAGCCATTTACAGGAATAATCATATCTTCCATATTTAGCTGCTCAGCTAAATCTTTATCAGACTTACGCACATCAGCGATAGCATTAGCCCAAGTATAAGTAGGTTCTATGTGATTTACAGCTAAATACAGTCCTGTAGTAACGGCCATACGTACCATATCAGCAGGCATACAGACAGGAGAATCAGCATCTATAGACTCATCATCTTCATCTACGCCCATCGCCCTTATACACATGGTTCTTACATAATTAAAATTATCCCAAGTCCCAGTAGTATATTCAGCAAGTATCTGTGCTCTTGCTGCAATAATCCTCATCCAGAGCTGATGAAAATCTACGAAGACCCCATCTTTATCTAAAATTATAGCTTTTATATTCTCAAAACTTTTCATAGAACATAGATGAATATAGCATTAGAAAAGCTTCTAGGCAATTATCTAAGTGGCTGATATTTAAGGAAGTGATGAAAAATGTGGAGAATAAGATCTTTCATCATTTCTTTTCTTTAATATCTAAAATTTTTCACAGTATTGATAAATACTCTTGCATGTTCTGGATCTATATTAGGTAAAATACCATGCCCTAAATTAGCTATATAACCTGGTTCTGTACCCGCTTGCTCTAGCATTGCAAGAGTTTTTCTTTCTATAAAAGCCTTATCACCATAGAGATAACATGGGTCAAAATTTCCTTGCACTGCTATAGAACGAGATGTAGAGAAATTTTTATAAGAGCTTAAATATTCTCGAATCTCTTTTAGATTAGAACGCCAGTCTATGCTAATAACATCAGCTCCAGACTCTACCATATAGTCTAAAACCGCAGCTACACCATTTACATAAAGAGTGATAATCGCCTCTGGGTATCTAGCCTTAATCCCAGCGATAATTTTCTGCTGATACGGTAAAGCAAATTCACGATAGTCTACTGGAGAAAGAACTGAAGCCCAAGTATCGAAAAGCTGTAACATATCAGCACCATATTCAAGCTTAGTGCAAAGATATTCAATAATAGTCTGTGAAAGCTTTTCAAGCAAAAGATGCATAGCAACTGGATCTCTGTACATCAAAGCTTTAATTTGATCAAAATTCTTAGATCCACCACCCTCTATTAGATAGCTCGCTAAAGTCCAAGGAGCTCCAGCGAAACCCAATACTGGAACAGCATTAGATATTCTTTTTTTTATAGTACTTAAAGTCTCATAGACATAATCACAGGATGAAGCTATATCCTCTGGCACTATTAGATTTTCTATTTGCTGCATAGTGCGAATCGGAGTCCTAAACTCTGGCTTACCCGTATCGAAGCTTAAATCAGCTCCCATCGGCTCTAAGGGTACTAAAATATCAGAAAACATTATTATGGCATCGACACCTAAAATCTCAAAGGGCTGAATACTCACCTCAGCAGCCTTATCGGGGTTTTTACATAAATCTAAAAAGCTCATCTGTGAGCGTATCGCTTGATATTGAGGTAAATAACTGCCCGCTTGACGCATCATCCAGACTGTAGGACGTTCTACTTTTTCAGCTTTAGCAGCTCGAAGTATAAGGTCATTCTGAATAAGGGTTTTAGGCATAATCAAATATTCAAGCTTAGCATAGAAAATTAAAGCCATTTGCTATATTAATTATGTATGTCAATTAAGAGTCCTGAAAATAAGCTCTCTTTAAAACCTATTTCCATAGGAAATTTAAAGCTTAATGGCTTCGTCTATATCCCTCCTATGGCTGGCTTCACTGATCTTCCATATCGTATAGTCGCACGTGATTTCGATCCTGACGTACTAATGTCTACAGAAATGCTCAGTTCTAGAGCAATGATTTACAGCGACCAATATAAATCCTCCACAGATCCAAGCAAAATGGACATTCCTGAAAATGAATCGCTGACAGGAGTACAGCTATTCGGACACGAACCTGAAATTATGTCTTTAGCAGCTAAAATAGCCACTGACTCTGGAGCTAGCTTTATTGATATAAATATGGGTTGCCCTGTACCTAAAATAGTAAATGGTAGAGATGGAGCAGCTTTAATGAAAGAACCTGAACTCGCTTACGATATAGTTAGAGCTGTAACTAAAGCTACTCATTTACCAGTTACAGTAAAAACCAGACTGGGATGGTGTTATGACAGCCTTAATGCTAGAGATTTAGCATTTAAATTTGAGGATCTCGGAGTCGCAGCTCTTACGCTTCACGGCCGCACACGCTCACAGAAATACGAAGGAGAAGCTCGCTGGGAATTAATCGCAGAAGCTATAGATGGGTTAAAAATACCAGTTTTCGCAAATGGTGATGTAAAGACACTTGAAGATGTAAAAAAAATACTTAGTATCACGAAAGCTAGTGGGGTAGCCATAGCTCGTGGTACTATGGGCAGACCATGGTTTTCCAGACAGGTAAATCATTATTTAAGAACAGGGGAAGTCCTAGCAGAACCTGGCTATGAGGAAAGATTAGATTTATCTTTAAAGCACTGTAAGTTAATGATAGATTATCGTGGTGAAAAAGCTGGTACTCGAGAGATACGTAAACATATAGTGAAGTATACGCAGGGTATACCGAACTCATCAGAAATGCGGGCTAAGCTAAGCACTCTCAGCTCTTATGCAGAAGCGGAAGAGATGATATTCAGTTTAAAAGAAAGTCTAAAGAACTAAGCAGCGTAAGCAAACTGTCTACCGAGACTAGATGCTTCTCTATTGGAAAAAGAGCTAAAAGAACCACCGTGCTTAGTATAACCAGCAGAGAATGTTCTTTCAGAAAAAGCTTGAGCTACATTATTAGATAAATCCTGAGAAAAAGCGACTTTTTCAGAAAAATCAAAATTATTGTTAGTAGAACTTCTAGAACTAAAAAAGCCTTCAGAGTTTCCATCTGGATTGTTTTGAGAAGCTTGAGCTTGGATAAAAGGTTTACGAGGCTCTACATTAATCACCTCAGCTTCTATAATATCTTCATTGATTTCAGGCTCAACTTTCGCTTTCTGCGCCCCGCGAACTTGTCCACCAAATATACTATTAAATATATTATTACTAACCACCATACGCAGTAGTTATTCTCGGAATAGGTTAAATTAACATTAAGAGTAAAGTTTTTTTTCTAAATTTTAGACATAAATTTTAAAAAATAATCTGTAAAAGCCTTCCATAAATTTTTTTTCTTAAGTACTTAATAAATTCATAGAAAAAATTTAATTTTCAAGTTAAAAATTTCTAAGACAAACTAAGGTATTTCAATGATATATTTAAGTA
>DAISHM010000179.1:0-4039 GCA_036822535.1 Candidatus Caenarcanales bacterium | reverse complement strand
CTAGCTTATGCAGATATTTCTACAGGTGAATTTTATTTAACTGAAATAGAAGCGAAGGAAGTAGAAGCTGAATTATTTCGTATCAAACCCGCTGAATTAATAATCCCTAGCATTCGTGGTAGTAAAGGAGAGCTAGATTTAGAAAGACCATTGGAGGCTATTTTTAGCTTTAAATATCCGTTTTCTTTATTTGATATAAGATACTTTGATGAAAAACTCAGTAATTCTAATTTATGTAGAGAGTTCCGCCTAGAGAGCATTTCACACGATTTAAAAGATAATTTCCCTTATGCACTTAGAGCTGCTGGAGCATTAATAGAATATTTTATAGAGACACAAAAAGCATTATTTTTAAAAAACTCAGGAAAACTATTCAGCACTTTAAAAACTTACCAAACTGGTGAATTTATGTGCTTAGATCTCAGTACCCGTAAAAACTTAGAACTAACCCGCTCTATTTACTCAGCTAAGAGTGAAGGTTCTTTATTAAATGCAATAGATAGAACTAATTGCAATCTAGGTAAACGCCGCCTAACATCATGGCTAGAACAGCCTTTATATAATTTAGAAAAGATACATACTAGACAGGAAGCGGTTTCCATACTACATGAAGACATAAATCTTTCAAACAGCATACAAGAAACTTTATCAGAAATGACAGATTTAAGCAGACTTGCACAGAGATTAGCTTTAGAATCTATAAATCCTCGTGAAATCATGGCTTTAAAAGACTCTTTAGCTATATTTATGAAGCTGTCAGCTATTTTTAATACTAATAATGAACTTTATTTCTCTTCACCTTATTTTTCTCCCTTAAAACATATACCAGAGGAAATTCAGGAATTCACTCGTGAATTAGATTTCAAAATCTTAGATAATCCTAATATAGCTATTAGTGAAGGAGGAATTTTCAGAAAAGGTATAGATGCTGAGTTAGATAGGCTTATATCTTTAATGGAGGATGGAAATACCTGGCTTACTAGATATGAAGAGGAATTAAAAGAAAAAAGCTCAATAAAGACTCTAAAAGTCACTTTTAATAAAATTCATGGCTATTATATAGAAATATCTAAAGCGAATATTAAGCTGATTCCAGACTATTTGACTATTAAACAGACTCTAGTAAATGCCGTAAGATGCACTAGTGATGAGCTAAAAGACTATGAAGAAAATTTAGTCTCAGCTGAATTCAAACGTAACTCTTTAGAACAGAAGCTTTTTAATGAGCTACGCTCTCGCTATTCTAAATTAGCTCCTTTATTTAAAGATTTAGCAAATGCTATAGCTGATTTGAGTGTTCTAAATTCTTTTGCGATTATCGCTCGTGAACGTAATTATATACGTCCACTAATAGATAATAGTGATTCATTATTCATAGAAGCTGGCCGCCACCCAGTTCTAGAGCAAAGCTTAGGTTTAGGGAATTTTGTAGATAATGATATTTTACTGCATGATTCTAGAGAAGCTGGAGCTAGATTCATATTACTTACTGGTCCTAATATGGCTGGTAAAAGCACGTATATGAGGCAAAATGCACTTATCATACTACTTGCGCAGATGGGTTCTTTTGTTCCAGCCTTCAAAGCTAGAATAGGATTGGTAGATAGAATATTTACCCGTATTGGTGCGAGTGATGATATATCTTCTGGACAGTCTACTTTCATGGTGGAGATGAATGAAGTAGCGAATATAGTTAATGGCATGAGTTCACGTAGTTTTCTAGTCTTAGATGAAGTCGGGCGTGGAACTAGCACCTACGATGGAGTGTCTATAGCTTGGGCGATTATCGAATATATACTAGCAGAATACTGTCCTAGAACAATTTTCGCCACCCACTATCATGAACTTGCAGAATTAGAGAAATACCATAATGGTAGAATCCAAAACGCTCAAATGGCAGTCAGTGAAGCTACTATAGCTAGTCCTCGTATTTCTTTTTTACATAAAGTCAAGTCAGGCTCAGCTAAAAAGAGCTATGGCATAGAAGTCGCTAAACTAGCTGGCTTACCACAGTCTATTATTAATCGTGCCTTATTAATTAATGAAAAACTAGAATTAAATTTTGCTAGTCCACAGAATTTAAGCCTTAATCTCAGTGCAAGTGATTTATCTATATCACGTGTAAAAAAATCTAAAAATCTTTTTAATGAAGACTTTAAATCTAGACCTTTATTTAACTGGCAAGAAAAAGAAAAATCTAAATAAGCTATTATTAAGACTTAAACTATTTGATTTATGCTTTCTAGATTTTTGAATAAGGTTCTTTGGGGTAATTCAGTTGCACTTGCGTGGACATGGGGTATCGGGCTGTTTTTCTCAGTACAAATCGCGGTACAATTTGGTTTCATCGCCCTGATGGCTTACGTTACAGTAAATGCCTTAGGTCTATCTCTATTAGGTGTATTAAATCACTTCATCGCTATAAAATATAAATCTGCAGTAGAATATGAAAAAGCCCTTTTAAGAAATGCTGGAAATTTTAAATTCCCCTTTTTCTTCTATCAATTTTTAGCCATTACTCTAACCCTTTTCGCTTGCCTAAAGTATGTAACTCTACCTCTAGGAATACTTTCTTTTCTAGTCGCTGTAATGTTTATCGGTGCAACTATATTTTTAGGTGAAGAATTTAAAATTAATAGAATTAAGTACAGCCACGCCTTCCTAGGCATAGTAGTACTAGCAGCTGCTATCTATATCTTAAACTCGGGATTCATGATTAGCTCTTTTACTGATTTAGTAAGCGTTTTACCAGCTTTTCGCTTCCATTCAGATATAGACTATGTAGCTTTAGCAGTTCCTATAATTATTGGTTTTCTCTTCGGTCCATGGTTAGATCTACAGCACTGGCAGAGAGCTATTCAAATCAAAAAAGAAGGCGGCTCTATAGCAGGTTCTTATATAGTCGGTGGTTTAGTTTTCTGGTGTATATTAGTCTTTGATGGTGCTTTAGCTATATCAGCGTATGCTCAATCACCTTTATATGGCTTTGATTTTTCTTTTTTAGATTCTTTTAAAAGTATTATTACAGATGCAGCACACTCATCTAGAGCTTTTCATGGAGTTCTAAATGCTTATGTGGTTTTCATCTGTGTCGCCTCACTAACTACTTTCGATAGTGGCTATATAGCTTTTCAGTGGTTTACCGAGCCTCAAGTAAAAGACTCTAAAAGCATTTTACTAACTTTCTTTCCACCTAAATTAGTCGCTTCCCCGATTCCATGGTTTTTCCTTTGCATAGTCACAGCGACTATTACTATGCATTTCGCAGAATTCGGCAAATTTATAGAAATGTTTGATGGCTCACTAGTAAGATTCTTTAGATTTGAATTGGAGTACTATTTAGCTTTTTATGCATCATTCTTCATCATGTACGAGATTACCTTTATTCGCTGCATGCTCAATACTAAAGAAGAAAACAGTTATTCAGCCTTAAAACTCTTTTCTACAGGACTTTGTAGCATCTCCATTTTCGGAATTGGTTATTTCAGCCAGCATACTATAATCATGGGCTTCGCTTCACTAGTACCTTTAGTATATGGACTGATGACTAGTGCCTCATTTGGTAAGGCTTCTGGGCGTAATTCCAATATAGTGATTAATAGCTCAGATATTGAGGAAGCTAAATTAATTAACTCTATTACTGAGCCTAATAATCAAATATCAAACACTAATAATCTTAAACAAAGTCTTGGAACAGCTCTTAGTACAGTACTAGATTCTAATTTACTAAATCTACCAATAGGAGCACAGCTTATTTCGACTAGTTCCTGTTATATACACGATGGTTTCTTCGTGCATGAGATGACCCCGACTTACCAAGACACAAATTCAGTAGGTAATGTATATTTCGCTATGTATACACTATGGGTAGGGAAAACTAGAGAATTATTTTTCCAGCATACTATGCCAGACTTCGATTTAAGCACTACCGATTTTTTAATTTTGACAAGATCCTTTACTCATAAGTATTTAAGAGAGATTAAAGAATTCGAGAGTGTAAGTATTCATCTACGTATTAAGGACTATAACCGCAAATTCG
>DAISHM010000178.1:0-4069 GCA_036822535.1 Candidatus Caenarcanales bacterium | reverse complement strand
CAGGATGTGCTCCTTGCCAACCTTTCTCTACTTACTCTAAACTCAAAGGTATTGATGAAAAATGGGTACTATTGAGATCTTTTCTTAGATTAGCTTCCGAGTCATTACCAGATATCATCTCAATGGAAAATGTACCACAGCTAGTTAGGCATAAGGTCTTTAAAGAATTTGTTAAGGGTTTAAACAGACTAAATTACACCATCTGGTATCAAGAAGTGAATTGCTCAGAATACGGGGTTCCTCAAACTCGCAAAAGATTAGTTTTACTCGCTTCCCAATTCGGTCAAATAGGGCCACTTAAAAAACCTCACAAAAATTTAAATCTTACAGTGCGTGAAAATATCGAAGATCTAGAGCCACTTCAAGCAGGATCCCATTCTCAAATAGATCCTCTTCATATTGCAGCAAGGCTTTCTCCTTTAAATTTAAAAAGAATAAAAGCCTCTATTCCAGGAGGTTCTTGGAGAGAATGGGATCCGAGCTTAGTTGCAGATTGCCATAAAAAAGATACAGGTAAAACATTTGCTTCTGTCTATGGAAGAATGGCGTGGGATGATTTAGCTCCCACTATAACTACTCAATGTTACGGTTTTGGTAATGGTCGCTTTGGTCACCCTGAGCAAGATAGAGCTATTTCACTTAGAGAAGCTGCTATATTACAGACCTTTCCTAAAGATTATCACTTTATCAAGAATACAGAAAAACCTAAGTGTACTATAATTGGAAGACTTATAGGTAATGCAGTCCCTGTCAAGCTTGCCGAGGCAATCGGTCATACCATAAAAGATCATATTAAGGAAGTGATGAAAAATAAAAATTTTCATCACGGACTGTCAGGTTAAGAGATTAAGGATCCACTCTCTGAGCTAGGCTTTATGCCTCGGTCAGGGTCGAAAAATGCTAGTTTAAGCGTTTTTCAGCGTATCCTTAAGTATTCTTGTTTCTGGATTTAACTTTCTATATTTTTTAAAATACTATCTAAATACGCAAAAGCAGCTTCTTTCATCTCCTGTAACTCTGTAACCGTGTAATTACGCCCGATTTCAGAAAAAGATTTCGTACCGTGTGCAAGATCATATCTATTGGTGTTAATAGTGAGCAAATCTTTACCACCCTTCGCTGTTTTACTTATATTTTTTAAAGAGAATCCATAGTCCTGGGAGATTTCACGTATTCTCTTAGCATCAACATTACCAGAGAAAAGTGTCTTTTCATCAAAGCTTGACACTAAAAGATTTACTTTAGACATAAAAATATCATCTAATAATCTATCTAACCTATCTCGTTTATTAATAAGATTCCTAATAACACGTTTTTGTAAAGTCTCTTTTATAGAGAGGTATTCAATATTTTTTTCATCAAAATCATCATAAATAGCTGTAATAGCCTGAGTAAGAGTACTTTCAACTAGATTATATAGAAGTAAAAAGCAGCTTGCTTTTAAGGTTTGTTCTAGTTTTTGATTAGTATCCTGTTCCTCTAAGGAACTCAAATGATTAAAGAAGTCATCTATCTCTTTTTTTCGCTCATTAAAAATCTTTCTTGCTTCAAACATATAGTCACTTTAAATAGCGCTGTTTAATAATTGATCTCTGACAAATTCTATTCTGCCAAGAAGCTTAGGTCTACTATTACTCGCATCAGACGTGGTATGTTTCTTAAATTCAGATGAATTAAGCCATGTTTTAATACTATTTTTATCTGGGACTAAATGATTATTTTCTCGCAGAGCTAAAGCGACACCTATAGCAATAGCTTCAAAGCGTACTCGTGGAGTGAGTTTATCTTTTAAATGCCTTTTAAATCCATATGGAAAGTAGTCTTGAACAAATTTTAAAACAAGCTCAAATTCTTTTCGCATACTTTTAGCACACTTCTGATTAAATGTCTTTTGGGTCTCATCAAGATATTCATCAAGAAAATCACTGACTCGATTTTGAAACTTTTGATGCTTATTTAAATATGCAAAAAACCTTAGAACCAATTCCTCTCTATCACGTTTATTTTCTGAGACCTCTGAGAGTGGAGCAAGAGTTTTAAATAAAGGTGTTCTGGCACATTCTGAAAGAAAATTAGTGAATGGACCAGGTTGAATTCCTCTTCTCTTTTCCATTGCCTCTAATTCAAGACTACCTGTATTAATTCTCTCAAAGATATCTCTACGCACTTCTTCATCAGCTTTATCTGTAAGCTCTATCATTCTTAAAGTCTTTCTATTAAATCGTCTTTGCCTAGCAAGAGGTAAATCACTGTAGTGAAAACCATTTAGTTCTGTTAATTTTTCTAGACCTACCAGTCTAAGTTCATTTTCTATAAAGGCAGCTAGGGTTCTGATTCTTTGGGAACCGTCTACTATTTCTAATCTCCCATCCTTATCTTTAATATCTGCAACAAAAATATATGGTATCGGCAAGCCTATTAGGATTGATTCAATAAATTTAGATTGTCGTTTTTCTTCCCATCTAAAATATCTTTGATAATCTGGCACGAATAATTCGTTTTTATCCTCATCTCTACCTCTTAGGTATTTTTCTACTATAGTCTCTACTGGATATTCTTTAGTATCATAATCAACAAAAACTTGCTCTCGCTCAATCTGAGACTCTGCTTTATTTCTTTGTAAATCTGTTATCTCCCTTGAAGTACTTTTCTCTACCATAAAGCTAATTATACTGGTAGAAATATCCGCTCACGTTTTTTGCAGTACTAACCACAATATTATAAGCCCGATCCTCAATCAAAACCTAATAGCTCTCAGCATCTCCGTAAATCCAAAGTACACGGAAAATCTGGATTAATTCGTGCTGGAATATATTTCACTAAACCTGGACTATGGCCCATCGCTTGAAAACGGGATAGACACCTCCCCTCAGCCTCATTTTCATTTACGGGTAAAGTCTCATAACTTCTGCCACCTGGATGCATTACATGATAAGTACAGCCTCCTAGAGAGCGATTTAAATTTTTATCAATAATGTCAAATTTAAGTGGAGAATGCACTGGTATAGTAGGATGCAAACTAGAATAAGGTGCCCAAGCTTTAAAGCGTAATCCAGAGATGAATACTCCTTGCTGTGAGGTACTCTGCATCGGTAAAGCTACTCCGTTACAAGTTACTATATGATGATCCTTAACTAGACCACTAACTTTAACCTCTAATCTCTCTACTGAAGAATCGACAGAGCGGCTAACTCCAGAGATATTTACTTCCTCTCCCATTACTGGCCATGGTTCTAATGCCATGCGTAACTCTAGCTTCATGTTAGCTATCTGAACTTCTCCGTAACGTGGAAAACGAAAATGAAAGAAAGGCTCAAACCAAGAGCTTTCTAGTTTTTTTGATTTTTTAGGTCTATTGAAATTCAGGTAATCTAATACGTTTTGAAAATCTTCCCATAAATAATGCGGGAGCATAAATTTGTCGTGTAACTGTGTTCCCCATGGTATCAGTTTTCCGTGATAAGGCTAATAATAGAATTTTGCGAAACAAGCTATAATAAAGAGAGCATGGACTAAAAAAATTTGAGGGTGATACGTCATCTCGAAGCCACGCATTTCTAATAGCCCTAATCTACCTGAGTTTGAGCTGGGATTATAAAGCTTATCTATGCAAAATTCAGCTCGGTGAGTGTTTCCAGTGAGATCTACTAGTAAATTTCTAAATAATCTATCTACTAGCCATGGAGAAATTTCTTCATCATCTGGTATCTGCTCAAAAGCTATTTCTAGCTCATAGAGAGAATCATGCCGTGCTTCATCTATACGTGGTGCTTGACTAGTAGGGCCGATAAACATCGCAGAAAATAAATATGACAGTGAAGGATGATTCTGCCAAAAGCAAAGCATACTCCTGAGAAGATCTGGTCTCTTTAAAAAAGGACTAGCCTCTGGAGTAGAAGCCCCTAAGACTATATGATTACCACCACCAGTACCTACTCTACGACCATCAATTAAGAATTTCTCTGTCCCTAAGCGGGTATTATAAGCTTCTTCGTAAATTGTATTAGTAATATCTTTTGACTCTTCCCAATTTTGAGCTGGCTGTATATTTACTTCTAGAACACCTGGG
>DAISHM010000177.1:0-4084 GCA_036822535.1 Candidatus Caenarcanales bacterium | reverse complement strand
TCATTCAATAATATTTTTATGTTTCTCCAGATTAGAAGATCTTGATAAAAACTAATTTTTCTTGAAATTTCTCAAAAAAAAAGCTAACCGTGATATATCTCTTAAGGAAGAATTTCAGAATCGAATGGCAACTAAAAAAAAATCTGCAAGCGAAAATACATCAGAAGATTTTAAGTACTTAGTTATAGTAGAGTCACCAGCTAAGTCTAAAACCCTGACCAAGATACTAGGTAAAGAATACTTAGTGAAATCTAGTGTGGGCCATATTCGTGACTTGCCAGCTAAAGGATTGGGGATAGATATAAAAAAAGACTTTGAACCAAGCTATGAAATCATGACTGGTAAACAAAAAGTCGTCGATGAATTAAATGATTATGCCAAACTAGCTGAAAAAATTTATCTAGCAAGTGACCCTGATCGTGAAGGAGAGGCTATAGCTTGGCATTTAGGACAGATTCTAAAATGTAAAAAATCCAATGTCAGTCGTATCACTTTTAACCAAATCACCCCAGATGCAGTCAGGGCCGCTGTCGCAAATCCTCGTGATATTGATATGAGCCTAGTTAATGCTCAGCAGGCTCGTAGAATTTTAGATCGTCTAGTAGGGTATAAAATTAGCCCTATTCTCTGGCGAAAAATTGGTGGGCGTAGTGCTGGTAGAGTGCAATCTATCGCAGTGCGTTTAATTTGTGAGCGTGAAGAAGAAATTAAAAATTTTATTCCCGAAGAATACTGGTCTTTAATTTCAGAAGTTTTTGAACCCGTGCATAACCCTAAAAACAGTAAGTCTGAAAGCTTTTCCATTAGACTAACTCACGTGGATCATAAGCGCATAGTGAGCCCAAGTAAAGAGCATGACACGAATAAGACTACGGTAATCAGCTCTAAAGCAGAAATAGATAAAATTTTAGAGCGTATCGATTCAGCTAAGCTACTAGTAACTCATATTGGCTCTAAGCCTTCTACTAAAAAGCCTAAGCCACCATTTAAGACCTCTACTTTACAGCGTGCCGCAAGTAACGCTCTAGGTTATACAGTGAAGCGTACTATGCAGATCGCTCAGAGCCTTTATGAAGGTGTAAAGATCGGTAAAGGCTCAGCAGAGCAGGTAGGTCTTATTACTTACATGCGTACCGATAGTCTAAGAATCGCTCCAGAAGCGCAAGAAGCAGCTAAAGAATTTATAGTAAATAAATATGGAAAAGAATATTACCCGGAATCACCTAATATTTATGATAAATCTAAAAAAGCAAATGAACAGGACGCTCACGAAGCCATTAGACCTACTTATGTAGATAAAGATCCAGAGAGCATCAGAGAATACTTATCTGATGAACAGTACAGGCTTTATCGTTTGATTTGGCAGCGTTTTCTAACTTCACAAATGTCAGAAATGAAATTAGACATCAAGACCATGGAAATTGCCTCCGAAGCGAAAGATCTTCAGTTCAGAGTTAGTCAAAGTAAAGTTATCTTTAAAGGTTATTCTGTAGTTTATGGTAATGCCGCTGAGCAGAGTGAAGATACCGAGCAGGGCGAGGAGAATATAAAATTTCCAGATTACGTAAAAGAAGGGGATGAACTTAAAGTACTTACTAATACTCCATCACAGCATTTTACAGAAGGCCCGCCTCGTTATAATGAAGCTAGTTTAGTAAAGACTTTAGAAGAATTAGGCATAGGTAGACCTTCTACTTATGCTCCGACTATTTCTACGATTATTGATAGAAATTACGTAGAAAAAGTAAATACAGCAGGAGCCCTAGCACCTACTAAATTAGGCGTAAGTGTAAATGACTTACTAGTAAATCATTTCGGACAATTCATTAATACTGAATTCACTTCACAGATGGAAGCAGATTTAGACATGATTGCTCATGATGAAATAAAATGGCAGAAAGTTTTAAAGGATTTTTATCGAGGTAAAGAAGAAGAGGAAGCTAAAAAAGCCTCTAAGAGTAAATCTAAGACTGAACCTGAAATAGAAGAGCATATACCACTAGGCTTTGAATCGGCAGTAAAAAAAGCCTCTAAAGAAATAGAAAATGTAGTTATAGAAACTGAGCATAAATGCCCGACTTGTGGCTCTATGATGCATTTAAAAAGTAGTCGCTTTGGTCCTTTCTTAGGCTGCTCGAATTATCCAGAGTGTTCTTCTATAGTCAATCTTACTAAAGACGGGAAACCAGCTCCAGAAGATAGACCTTATTTAGAAGAGAACTGCCCGCAGTGTAAGGCTGATAAATCACTAGTCATCAGACATGGACGCTACGGTGATTATATAGCCTGCCAGACTAATGATTGTGGTTACACATCGCCTTTAGTGAAAAAAACTGGTGTAGACTGCCCTAGAGAAGGCTGTGGGGGTCATATAGTAGAAAAGAAATCTCGCTTTGGGAAAATGTTTTATGGCTGCAATAAGTGGTCTGTGAATCAGTGCGACACTGTATTTTGGTATCCTCCAGTACCTGAGAAATGTCCTCAATGTGGTAAACAGATGATGTTTAAAGCATTGAAGAAAGGGGATAAACTTGCCTGCTCAGATACTAAGGAATGTGGCTATAATCGCTTAGCTTTGGTCTCAGAAATTGAAAAATACGCACAGAAGTCTAACCCAGATGACCATGAAGAAAGTAAGTCTGTATTCAGCCTTTGAGATTCTAAATAATTTGTTATTATTTTTTATTTTTTGCTTTTATTTTTAGTAATTGCTTAATTTTATTTACTTTTCTATAACTAATTCTTAACTATGACTAGTTAGAGTGAATTAGGTAATAGAATGTCCTTATCTAAAGGACTAGCTTGTTGGGTTGAAATTAAGGATTTACTCTAGTGCTTTTGGTGTATTTTTAGATTATTTGCTTCTTTCTTTGCTTTTACTATTTAGAATGTTAGATAGCAACCGATTAATTAATTTGTAGCGCTCAGAAAATCTAGTAGAGGAGATACTATGGAAAATATCGTAGATGAATTCAAGAAATACGCAAAGGAGCTGGGCGTTTTATATAAGACGAAAAGAGAGTTGGATTCTCTAATCGATAAGTATGAAGAAAAATTAAAGCAGTTAGGAAAAAATTTAGAAATGGCTGACAGTTTTGAAGCAAGCTTCAACTCTAACTCTGCTTATACAGCTAATCAGTAAGTTTTTAAAGGTTTTAGTAATTAAAGTGTAAAGTGGACTGAAAAATTTTAATGCTCAGTCCCTAAGAAAAGGTTTCGTTTTATAGACTCTTTATTTAGCTCTTGCAGGCACTCATAAAATTCAAAGCTCCATCTACCTCTATTTTTAACCGCAGCTTTTCGATATTTATCGCGGGTTTTAACCAGAAAAGAATCAGTCCATTCTTTAACGCTGCCTTTAGATTCGACTAGCTCTTGAAAAGCTTCTAATAGTTTGAAGAGCTCTTTACTTTCATTATCGGCCATAAGGTATATTTTACAGGACTTCGAGAACTTTCAAAAAAATTAATAGCTCCTCTTGCATAGACCAAGAAAAATTGCTATAATTATCAAAATAGTTAATTAATCCTTCCTTGCGAAGGATTTTTTCGTTTTATGGCCTCTTTAGACTATCCGAGTGCAGAGAATTTTCATTTATACACTCCAGTAATGCAGCAATACCTAAATGCTAGGTTAGGTTTGCAAGAAAACACTCTTTTACTTTTCAGAATGGGAGATTTTTATGAAGCTTTTTTCCATGACGCAGAGTTAATTTCTCGAGAATTAGATATTACTCTCACAGCTAGATCTGAAACTAATCACTCTGGGGGAAAAATCCCGATGGCTGGTGTGCCAGCTAAAGCCGTGAAGCCTTACATAGCTAGACTCTTAGAAAAAGGTTATAAAATTTCGATCGCAGAACAGATGGCTGACCCTAAAACCTGTAAAGGCCTAGTACCACGTGAGGTATGCGCCACTTATACTCCAGGAACCCTTTCCGAAATAGATTTCTTAAAAGCTAGTGAAAATAATTATTTAGCAGCTTTATTTTCAAAAGGTGACTTTAATAAATTTGGTCTAGCTTATGCTTATATTTCTACAGGTGAATTTTATTTAACTGAAATAGAAGCGAAGGAAGTAGAAG
>DAISHM010000176.1:0-4086 GCA_036822535.1 Candidatus Caenarcanales bacterium | reverse complement strand
GCAGACATAGCGTTAGAATCGACTCGCCTTTCTTTTAATCAAGTTGTACAGCAATCTTCAGTATCTGTATTAGCTCAAGCGAATTCATCGCCGCAGCTAGCTTTAAGTTTAATCCCATAAATAAGGAGTTGAAGAGAAATGACTTATATCAGTAATAGTATGCAATCCTTTATGCCAATTGATTTGAGAGCTTCTCAATTCGTTAGAGGTAATGCAAACTTCTTAGCAAAAAACGCTACGCGTGACATAGGTCTAGATAAAGAAGTATCTTTTAGAAAATATAATGCTGATGTAAAAGAATTAGACGCCTTAGCTGGCAGCATGGATAAGTTAGCAGGCCAATTAAAGACTCACTTAGGTGAACTCGGGGAAGTAGAAGACAAATTAAATGGTATTAGAGATATTATTTCTACGGTAAAAGAAGCCGATGATTTATATGCAGCAGATCCGATTAATAATCCAGCTTTAGATCAATCTGTGAGAGATGATTATCAAAGACAGATTAATACCCTTTTCAGCGACATAGAAGATATAGTCTCGACTACTAAAGTGTTTGGTGAGAATGTCTTCGATGGTTATTTTAATTTAGAAAGTATCGGTGATAACAAGAACGAATCATTCGGTGTTAATTTAAGCCAAGGTTATATTTCAGCGGCTAATAATAGTGCTTATACCGCAGCAGGTAAAGTTTCTTCTACTGGTCAGTTTGGTAGAGACTTTGCGATGGAAGGAAATTATATTTTAATTTCAGATAATAATCAAAACAATATCTCTAATGTAACTACAGCTAATGCTGGTCAGGGAGCTGTCATGCTCTACAATAAGACTAACCTTACTAGCCCTCAGACTACTTATACTCTAGACTATAACACTTATCTATACAGAGATAAATTTGGTTTATCACAGAATTTCGGTACTAGAGTGACTATGGACAGTAACGCTAGCAGAGGAGCTAATGCAGACCTAGTAGCTATAGCGATGTCAGATCAAGCTGATCCAACTTATCAAGTCGGTGACAATATTCTAGATAGAAACACTGGTAATCTTACCTACTGGTCAGTAGACACAAGAGCTTTAAATACTGACGGTACTTTAAAGAAAACGAATATAACTTACTCAGTAGGTCAAAATATATACGATGCTAATGGAGAAAAGCTTTTCTATACGGCAGCTACCAGAGCTTTTAACACAGATGGTAGTTATAAAATGCAGACTACTGGTACTTATGCTTTAGGTAATATCATAAAAAATTCAGATGGTACTAATGCAGTTTACACTTCAGTAGATGATTTACGTATGTTTAACGCTGATGGCTCACGTAAGGTGGTTACTGACGGTACTTACAGCTACGGTGAGACTATAAAAAACCTAGACGGCACTACTGCAACTTATTCTACTACAGACGATAGAAGAATGTTTAATGCGGATGGTACTCAAACCATAGTTAATCAGGGTACTTATAGCCTAGGTGCAAACATAGTAGATTACGATGGCAATGCTATTACTTACTCTGCTGGAGACGATCGTAGGAAATTAAATACTGATGGTAGCTATAAAGTAATTAGTACTGGCACTTATAATGTTGGCGATACAGTTAAAAATCTAGATGGCTCTGATGCTGTCTATACTGCTTCTGATGATTTAAGAATGTTTAACACAGATGGTAGTCAGAAAGTAGTTAACAGCGGCACTTATAATTTAGGGGATAACATTAAAAACCTAGATGGAACTAACGCTGTTTACACTGCTTCTGATGATTTAAGGGTATTTAACGCCGATGGTACTTGGGATGGAACATCCTATCATAATATTGGAGATACTAAAACTGTAGAGATAGACAGTGCCTTATTAATAACTGGAAGTGAAGGTGATCTCGCAGGAGCAGCTAAGTCTGGTGACAACAGGCAACTTTATGGTTTTCATAGTGTAGGTGATACTAAAGTCGTAGAGATCTCTAGTACAGGTACTGCACCGATGGGAGTAGTTAAAGCGGGCTCTAATATTCAGTCATATGACTACCATGCTATTGGGGCTACTAAAAAAATTGAAGTAAATAGCTCTGGCACAGCCCCAGCGGGAGTACCTAAAGCGGGTGATAACATACAGCGTTATGGCTTTCATGCAGTAGGAGCGACTAAAACCGTGCAGATCGATAGTGCCCAGTTAATTACAGGTAGCGCTGGTGATCTAGCTGCTGTGGTAAAATCTGGTGACACTAGATCTACTTATGGCATGCATAACCTAGGTGATGTTAAACATATAGAACTAGATAGAGCACAGGTTTTAGCTAATCCGACTAATCCTGGTTATACAGTTTTAATGAATGCTGATAGTAATTACAATAGTGCTTTAATTAATAGTTCTACTAACGTGAACCACCTAAATGGTATCAAAGCTGCTGGCGATAGTATTAGAACTCATGTTATGAATGCAGCTGGTACAGAAAGAAAAATCGAATTAGATTCTACAGCATCTACCACTAGCTTAGGCTTCGTACAGACTGGTTTTAGAGCAGGTATGTCTGGTATTAGACAAGAGTATAATTTAGCTGGTAGCGTAAAAAAAGTAGAATTAGGAGATTATTCTGGTCTTGTCGCAGGTTCACCTGGTAAAATAGCTGCAGATTTAGCAGTCACAGATCCTGGTTTTTTACCTAACCGAGGCGATAGAAAAATGGGTCAAGAGCATGGCGGAGCTGTTTATCTATACAAGCAAGATGGCACACTATTAAGAGAATTTAAGCCAGGTGGTCTTAAAGATGGGGATAATTTTGGCTCAGAGATAGTAATAGAAGGTAATAAAATATTTATCGGTGCAGCTGGTGATGATGCTGGTGGCAGTGATGCTGGTGCAGTATATGTTTTCGACATCAACACTGGAAATCAATTAGCTAAGATAAATGGAAGCACAGCTAATGCTAGAGTAGGTTCAGTAAATAGCATTACTGGAGATAACGGTCTAGTCGCTATTGGTAGACTAACTGGTAGTGGCGGTAAAGATAAAGTAGATTTTTATAACGCAAACACTCTTAGTGTGGTTCGCAGTATAGAAGGAGCTACTGCTGGAGATAAATTTGGTTATAGCATGGAAATGAAGGGTGATGAAATCCTGATTAGTTCTTATGCTGCTAATGGCAGTGATGGTAAACTAGCACTTTATAATGCTACCACTGGAAACATAGTTAACGAAAATGGTGAAGATGTAGTGATTAACTATACTAATCGCGGAGAGAATCCTGAAATCGGTTTCCATGGAGTAGACTTTAGTGCTGATTATTTAGTCGCTAAGGGTTCTAATAACTTAATTTATACTTTTAACCGTGGAGATAAGGCTTTAAAAACCGTAAACGTTACTTCTATAGGTGAGCAAGAGTTTGCGATTGAAGGAAATAACTTACTTATCGGTGAATACGATGGTTCTAATCGAGTCGGTTCTTACGATGTAACATCTGTCCCGACTACAGAAGATTTAAATATGAGTTTAACGCTACACGACATAGCTTATGGTCTTTCTGCTACTCTACCACAGGCTATTTCATCGATTTCAGTATCTGACCAGGTAAATAGTTTTACGGGGGTAATTGGTGATAATGTGGCTAGTGGTTTTGATTTGCTTTCGATGGATACTGCTCTTAGAAACTTTGCGAATATGAAACAGAGTTATGAAAGCCAAATATCTCGAATTAAAAAACGCAGCGAAGATATTTTAGAGAGAAGAGATAAAATATCTTCAGTACAGGCTTTTGATGAAGATAATGTGAGTAAAATATTAAATAAAGTGTATGGCTCACAGCCATTTGACCTTAGTACTATAATGCAGCCATTTGATAAGGGTATAGTATCTTCACTGTTACCATAAGGAATTTATCAGCATTACAGAACTAATGCCTAGCCGAAAAGAAATATCTACTTTAAATATTTAATTAGATACCTGTAAGTATTCTGGTTCGATTAAACCAAAATCTCCATCCTCTCTTTGGTAAACACAAGCGATTTTATTCGAGAATATATTTAAGAACATATAAAAACTATGACCACAATCTTTCAGCATCTCTACAGAGTCCTCAGGATCTAAAGGCTCCATCTA
>DAISHM010000175.1:0-4097 GCA_036822535.1 Candidatus Caenarcanales bacterium | reverse complement strand
AGAATCAAGCCGATCTGATCATCAACCACAACCGATAACGATAGTCGCGATATACTAGTTTAAAATATAAGATAAGACCATACTTCACCCCCCCCCTGAGTATGGTCTTTTTTTTTGATGAACTTTGGTACCCCTTTTACTTTAAGAAAGGCTTCTCTAGAAGACGTGGATGCCATTTATAATTTACTGCAATACTTTGCAGAGAGGAAACTACTTTTACCAAAGACTAAAGATCAGCTTTTTCATCAGATCCGTAGTTTTAGAGTTATTTATAGTGCTAATCAATTAGTAGGATCTGCTCAGCTAGATATATTCACTAGCGAGCTTGCTGAGGTAAAAAGTTTAGCTGTGCATGAAGACTTTCACGGTCATGGTTTAGGCCGTCTTTTGGTAGAAGACTGCGAGAAAGAAGCTATGACTATGAAGATAAAAAATATTTTTGCTTTAACCTACCAAGTGAAATTTTTTGAGAAGCTAAATTATAGACTGGTAGATATTCAGAGCTTACCTGAAAAAGTTTTTAAAGAGTGTGTGGTTTGTCCTTTTTATGGGGCTTGTAACGAAAATGCTCTATTGAAAAATTTATAATGGTGGCTGTTTAATGAATCAAAGAAATACTGGGTGGAAGCTTGAGAGTGCATTTGAGCCAGCTGGAGATCAGCCTAAGGCTATAAAAGAAGTCTGTGAGAGGCTTTATCGAGGGGTTAATAGGCAGGTACTCTTAGGAATTACTGGTAGTGGAAAAACTTTTACTGTAGCTAATATTATTAGAGACATTAACAAACCTGCTCTAGTTCTAGCTCATAATAAGACTCTTGCAGGGCAGTTATGTAACGAGTTTAAAGAATTTTTTCCTGAAAACAGGGTCGAGTATTTTATTAGTTATTATGATTATTATCAGCCTGAAAGCTATATACCTAGCTCAGATACTTTTATCGAAAAAACCGCTAAGGTGAATGATAATATAGATCGTTTACGTTACTCGACTACTAGATCTTTATATGAAGCTGAAGATGTAATCGTAGTCGCTTCTGTGAGCTGCATTTATGGTTTAGGTACTCCAGAATTATATTTCAAATCAGCTATACCACTTAAAATCGGTCTGGAATTGGATCGTCAAGAATTCTTGAAAAATTTAGTAGAGATACAGTATGGCCGTAATGATACTGAGTTACTTAGAGGACTTTTTCGCGTAAGGGGAGAGATTATTGATATCTGGCAAGCTGATGAGGAGAGGATTCTACGTGTAGAGTTTTTTGGTGATGAAATAGAAAGACTTAGCTTGGTGGACTATATTACAGGAGAGGTTTTAGAGCTTTTAGATGAGGTCAAAGTTTTTCCAGCTAAGCATTATATGACTGATGATGATGCCGTGGAGGCTGCGGTAGCGCAGATAGAGAAAGAGTTACATGAAAGAGTCAATGAATTTAAACATTTAGGTAAAGATTTTGAGGCACAGCGAATTCTACAGCGTACTAAATATGATATAGAAATGATTAAAGAAATGGGCTATTGTTCTGGATTAGAAAATTATTCTCGAATTTTTGAAGGTAGGGAACCTGGCTCTGCGCCACAAGTTTTGATTGATTATTTTAATCGTCGCTTTGGGGAAGATGGTTGGGTTTGCTTTATTGATGAGTCTCATATGACTTTACCGCAGTTAAAAGCCATGTTTAATGGTGATAGAAGCCGTAAACAGGTTTTGGTCGATTATGGTTTTAGGCTACCCTGTGCTATCGATAATAGACCTTTAAAATATGATGAATTTAATGAAAAAGTAAAAAATATCGTTTATATATCAGCTACTCCTGGTGATGAAGAGATGGCAGTAGCTGCTGATGCAGTCACTGAGCTGATTATTAGACCTACAGGTTTAGTAGACCCAGAACTAGAAATAAAGCCTACTCGCGGGCAGATAGATGTTTTAATGGATGAAATTAAGGCTAAGACTATTAAAGGGGAGAAAATCATTATTAATACTCTGACTAAAAAAATGGCAGAAGATTTAAGTGAATATTTAATAGAACACTCAGTGAGAGCGAGATATCTTCATAGTGAAATTAAAGCTTTGGAGAGAATTGAGATACTGAGAGCTTTACGCATGAATGAATTTGATGTAATAGTCGGAGTAAACCTTTTAAGAGAGGGAATAGATTTACCCGAAGTTTCTTTAGTCTGTATTATGGATGCAGATAAGGAAGGTTATCTCAGAAATTACCGTACTTTGATTCAGATGATAGGAAGAGCCGCTCGGAATGCTAGTTCTAAAGTAATTTTATTTGCAGATAAGATCACGGATAGCATGGCTAAAGCGATAGAAGAGACAGAACGCCGCCGTGCTATACAGTTAGATTATAATCAGCGTCATGGCATAGTACCGAAGACTATTATTAAATCTATGTCTAATCCTATTCTAGATATTCTCTCTAAAGAGAGAGTAGAAGACGTTTTACTAGAGCAGTTAGGCGATAACGCAATAGATAAATCTACAGGTACACTGTCTAAAAAGCAGCTTATTAGAGCTATAGATAAATTAGAGGTACAGATGAAAGATTCAGCTAAAAACTTAGACTTTGAAAAAGCAGCAGAATTTAGAGACCAGCTTAAATTACTTAGAGAGCAGCTAGAGGAAAAGGGTGTAGTTAAGCAACATGCGACTCTAAAGAATTTCTCAGAATAGCATCACCTTTTAAGTTTCTAAAAAAATCTTTAATGGTTTCACAAACAAAAAGAACTTGCTCTCTACTTAAGTCTGGGTGCACTGGGATAGATAGCACTGACTGAGAGGCTTTAAAGGCTTCTGGAAAATCTTTATCTTTAAAATTAAAATGCTGATAGACTTCCTGCATATGTAGAGCTACTGGATAATAAATCTCTGAACCGATTTCATGCTTTGCTAAGAAATCTTTTAGATTATTTCTAAGTTCACTTGAGTTTTCAGCGCTCGGCGAAACTAGAATACTGAATTGATGAAATATATGTGAGCTATAAGCCGCTCTTTGAGGTAATTTTATACAGGCTAACCTTTCTAAATCTCTCAGTTCTTCATAATAGATGTCAGCATTAGTAGCTCTTTTTGCGTTCCATTCATCAATAAAAGCTAATTTAATATTTAAAACTGCTGCTTGTACCTCATCTAATCGACTATTCACACCTAATTCAGTATGGTAGTATCTGCGCTCTGAGCCATGTGCCTTAATTCTACGTAATCTCTTTGCTAGCTCATCTGAATTAGTGCAGATAAGACCACCATCGCCAGCACAGGAGAGGTTTTTCGTAGGATAAAAACTGAAAGTGCCTATGTCACCCATAGTCCCAGCTTTTATTGCATCAAATTTTCCCCCGTAATATACTGCCCCAAAGGCTTGTGCTGTATCTTCGATGACTTTTATATTAAATTCTTTAGCTATGCCAAGTATTTCATCCATTGCGGCACACTGACCGAATAAATGAACGACTATAATAGCTTTGGTTTTAGAATTGATCTTTTCTTTTAACTTCTTAGGGTCTATATTAAAAGTATTTAAATCTATATCGGCGAAGACTGGTTTCGCTCCAGCTTGGTCTATAGCCTCTGAACTCGCTATATAAGTAAATGGGGTGGTAATAACTTCATCACCAGGTCCTATATCTAAAGCAAGTAAAGATACATAAAGCGCATCTGAACCATTAGCACAGGAAATGCAATGTTTAGCAGATAAATAACGAGCAGAGCTTTCTTCAAAGCTTTTAACTTGCTCACCCATAATATAATTACCACTGCGTAAAACCTGAAGCAGTAGGGGCTCTAGCTGATCTTGGATCTGCTTGTACTGAGAAACTAGATCTAGTAAAGGTACTCTCACGCTTTCGCGGCTTTAGCTTTCTTCTGTTTTCTCTTAAGTAATTTAGCTGCTCTTTTCATGCCATCTTGCTTTTTATCAGGGTTAATCTTCTTAGACATTTATACAACCTCGGAAAAAATTATCTTAGCACATCGTTTAGGGCTAAATGTTAAAAGAAACTTGGAAAGGAAGTATTAACGAATTCACTTTTTAAAATTTCGACTGCCTTCTCTGAATGTAAACCAGCTACAGCAGAACTCATCGCTATGCGGT
>DAISHM010000174.1:0-4114 GCA_036822535.1 Candidatus Caenarcanales bacterium | reverse complement strand
AACGGTAACTTCAATATATTTGAGAAAAAATACCAACTCAACAGTGATATATCTAATAGTCTAAAAAACGAAATGCGTTCACTATACACCAGTGATAGCGAATATAATCGTTACTACAGCAGTGACTCTGCTTCAAGTAGATACTACAATAATGGTGGAAATGGCAATTACTCAGATTCTTCTGTAGCTCAATATACTCGTGAAGAAAGGAATTTATTGACCGAGACAGATAGGCTAATAGCCGATGGCGGAACATTATTAACCACAGCAGCAGAGAATGAAGCTATACGCGGAATTATGAACGATAAGGGTGTTAGCCGTGAAATCGCAGAAGCTATCTATTTCGGTAAAGATGAGATATTAAATCGAATCGCCCAGAACAGACCAGAGGAAGGCATCTCTTATCTCAAAGCTGCTAGCTTAAGCTCTAGATCAGATTTCAATGATAATAATATTTATAATACGCTAGGCATAAGCATTAGCTGATTAGATAGTATCAGTGAATTCTTCAATTTACTAGTCATCAGCCTAATGATACTTCTAGATTAATCGATTAAGGATAAATAAAATACATTACGTAATGATATGATAATATACTCAATGTAATTTTATAACAATAGTAAAATTCACAGAGAATTAAAACATCACATATCTTAACTAGCATCCATGCTAAACGCCACTCTTAGCTCAAATAATCACGCAGCTCTAGATACTTACATTAAGACTCTAAGCGGCAAGAGAATATCTGATTTAGAACAGAATCCAGAGCTGAGAGATTTCGTAAAAGAATATCAGTCTAAATATGGTTTTCATTTACATCTTAAGAATGGAGATGAGCTAGATCCCTGTGATGGTGATCATCATCATAAGCCTAGTACAGATACACTTAAATCTTTACATGAAGAGGATAAGCATAGTCATAATCATGGCACATCAAAAACCCAAGAACATAAACACGATACACAGCACGCTCATGCTCACGAAGCCCATAATCACACAGAGCATCATAGCCATAATCACGCCCACGACAAAGCAGAAAAAGGATTTCTAGAAAAGTTAATAAGTAACATTTCGGAGAATGAATCTATCCCTAAAGCATTAAAGCCTATACTCGCTAGAGCCACTATAAATACTGCAAATATTTTCCTAGCCCAAGGACTCAGTCTACCACTACATCATATACATAGCCCTAATGAAATTACGAATGGCTCTGCAGTCGCTGCCATGCATTTATTAAATTATGGCACTCAAAAATGGGAAAGCCTAGCGAAGAATTTACTTACCATAATACCCTTCGTAGCTTTACACAGAGTAGTAAAAGTCCCTAGCTTCGTAATGAGATCAGCTCTAGGACTAGCGATCAGCCTAAGCGAGCAGCTCACTCAAGGTGATAAGAGTAAAAATACTCTAGATAAAATTAAAGAGACCTTTACTAAAGATGCTTCTAAATTCTTAGTTAAGCTAGCACAGATGGAAAGCATGTTAAACACGGCGATCCCATTAGGGCAGACTATCGCTAAATATGTCCCGAATAAAGCTTTAGCTTTTATTAGCCAAAACCTAGTAATGGCTGGGGCTTTCACTTTTATCCCAGAGTTATTTAAAGCATTTAAGAAAGATGATAATGGCTCTAATGCTGATCTAAATCACGCTGCCCTCAGTGCTGAACTTCTAGAATGTCCAGTATGCGGTGAAGCACATGCCGCAAATGTACACCTAGCCGAAATTTCAGAAGGGGTCAGTATCGCTGGAGCTAACAATGCTAGCGAGCAGGATAATTTACACTCCTTAGTGCATCACGGAGGGCTTCACTAAATGGTTTTAGGTCTACTAAAGAATCTACCAATTTTAAATTCCTTTTTAGCTAAGCCTGCTGCTACTAAAGAAAGCCTAGGAACTGAAGCAGCAGCGAAAGCTAACGAAAAAGCTATAGCACAGGAAGGCTTAAAGCCTTTATTTATAGTAGCTTTACCAGAAGGTGATTTTTCAGAATTAAAAGCTAAGCTTAAAGAAAAGTTTAACGGCAGAGATCTGCATTTCGAAGTAGATCCAGAGCTTAAAAAGCCGAAGCTGTATATTCTAAAGCCAAATGCTTTAGCGAAAAGGAATTCGGAAACAGCTTTAGATAAAGCTTTTATTAAGGATAATTATAGAAGTATAGAATTTAGTGGAGATGGAAATAAGCTTGGGGAGAGCTTAATTAGGACTATGAATACTGAGCTTGTTTCTTTGAAGGGGGCTGAGCGAAAGATAGAGTATGCGCAGAAAGAAGCAGAGAAAGCTAATTCACGTCAGACTTTAGAGAAACTGAGTCAAATGGGAGTGCATGTTTGTTCGGCAGAGTGTGAGCATGGAGGGAAGACTCTAGATTCAGATAACGGCAATCAGCTGCTAGACGGTATTGTACCTATTAGCAACAGTCATAATGATAATAAGACTGTTACGAAACAAGTAACTAGTACACAATCTCTAGGAAATATAGAAGAAAACGCACAACCTGTCAATAATAACGATGCTAATCAACAAAAATCTAATGGTAATAAGTTAACTAAAATAGAACTATTATATTTAAATACTCTCTATCAAAAAAATCTTAAAAATATAGCGAAGAACGAGAATCCAGAATCCATAGCTAGATTAAAAAAATTAAATACTGCTATCCAAGAACGACTCACTGGAAATAGATCAGTAGTAGTACCAGGACTAGATGAGATTAACAGTCTAGTAAAAGAATATCTACTTACAAGGATACGTCGCTCGCTCAATCTTGGAAAATTTGTAATGTTAAAGAATAATTCCAAGCATAAAACCACAATGGCTCCTTCACAAGAGATAACACCATTACAAACCGCTCAACAAAGAAGAGAAGACCTAAAAACTTTTCTTACAGAATTAGACAAGCTCGGTAGTGATCATTCAAAACATGAAGCACTTATTCAATCACGTAATTCAGCATATATTATTCGCAATAAAAACACAGATAGGACATTTGATCGAACAAAAATAGAAATTACTTTTGCTCACAGAGAGAATAGCAGTACTGATTTCACGATATATAGATTACCACTCATTAATTTTCTCAATGGTGATAAATTAACATCTAGCTCTGAGAGGATGACTTACCAAGAAATACACCAGCGAGAAATGCACAGTAAAGACATTCTACAAACACAATATATGCTTTCTTTACTCAAACAGTTAGAAGATAATTCTAACCCTACAGAGAGAGATAAAATAATCGAAAATGACTTCAAAAGTAACTTAAATAAAATCACTAATGAGATTAAAACAAGTCTACAGAAAATTACAGCTGCCGCTAAAAAATCTTTTAGTCCAGACACTGGATCTCAAAAGCTTAATGGTAATAATATCTTAAGTCAGGGCGGCAGTTTTTCTAATGTCAATTTCACGCAAATAGATACCAAACAACCTCAGGGAACTCACTTAGCAGGAGAATCTGTAAATAAATCTATCAGAGAATTATTAAGCAATATCTTTGCGCAAGAATACAAATCATTTAAAACTAGTGCCAAAGAGGTCTTGAGTAAATTTACCCTAGAAGAAACTAAACAACTCAATCCTCCTATCTCTCAATACTTTAATGAAGAAATCAATCAAAGCATTTCTATGATTAAGCCTATGGGTCTAGAAAATTTAAAAAGTAATCTTAAAAAAGATAAGATAGAAAGTTATATAAATAGCAGAATTGAAATTAGCCAGCAGATTGATCTTTTACCAAGATTGATGAATAAAGGTTTTTCTTACGAAAATAATCTTAAAGGATCATTAGAACAGTCAACTCAATCTAGTCTTCACGCTAATAGACAATTAGCTGAAACTCAACACTTACAAAACAGAACTAATAATTCTGGAAAAGAAGAAAACGACAAACAAGTAGGCGGAATCGCTCTCACTGGACAGTTTTCATTCATAGATCGAAAAGAATTTCATGAAAGAAATAAAACTTATAAAGATTTTCCAGAATTACCAGAGAGCTGGAAAGCAGCAGAGAAAGCTACTGAAACTAACCCAAAGACTATCACTCCACAGACTATAGAAGCTGCTACTAATCCTCAAAGTGAACCAGTGAGCCCAGCAGCAGCAGCAGCAGGAG
>DAISHM010000173.1:0-4145 GCA_036822535.1 Candidatus Caenarcanales bacterium | reverse complement strand
CTAGTCTCACTGACCAAGATATGAAAGATATGCAGGCAATCAATTCTTTCGATAAAAATTCAGCAAGAGGTTCCTGGACTGGTGGTAGTTTAGTGAGATCTGGTGGATGTGTCGAATGTAGTTTAACTGCTATGCATCATACCCAAAAGCAGCTTGGGGCTAAGGTTGGTACTAATACCATTCAGAGTATAGCTTACGCACCATCTAATAGCGAGGTGAAAGGTCAGAGTATACAAAACTTACAGACTCTCTTCGATCAAGGAAAGATTAAGGTTGGGGATGTTATTTCTATGACAACCCAAGCTAATCTAGGACTAGATCATGCTAGTTTAGCTAATGGCGGGAAAGGTACTAATAATCATGCAGCCATAGTTACTGCCCAGTTAAATCCAGCTACTGGCAAATATGAGGTGAGATTAATAGATAATGATTCTAAGACGGCTAAGTCATCTTCCCTGCAAGAGTTTGTGAGTTTTACTGGTAATTATAGTCCAGTGATTTATTCAGTACAGAGACCTGATTATGGTCTGGGTAATGCTAGTTCGACTACTATAGCTTCAAATCAGAATAAAACTTTAGCGGGGGCGGCGTGATGATTAGCTTTATTCCAAGTTTTAATTTCTCCTCGGGAAACCATAACCTATCTCAAAGTGTAAATCCTTTTATCTCGGGTTCGTCGTATAAATCTCCGTTTAGTTATCAGGATATTAAGTTTAATTTTTCTCTTCCGTCGTTAGATTTTTCATCTTCCAATATTTCTGGAAATAATAATTTACCTAGTAATACATCACCGAGTACGAATCCTAATTCTTCTTTAAGTAATGATAATACTGCAATAGTAAATTCTGCAAAACAGTTTTACCAAGCAGCTGTCGCAGATGGCTACACCTATCAAAGAACTGATCCTACTAACTCTAAGGGTATGGATTGCTGTACTGGTCCTTGGCAATTCTTAATGAATTATTTATCAAAAGAAGATGCAGCGAAGCTTCAGCCCTTTAAGTCTTATGCATATGCAGATAAGGGGAGTGTCGCAGAAAGGACAGCAGGCTTTTCTGGGGCTATAGAGAAAGCAGGTCTAGGTAAAAGTCTTAAAGTAGACGAAGCTTATGTTAATTCTTTAAAAGGAAAATCTTCTGAAGAAATCAATAAAGAGCTTGCTGGAAAAGTTTTCACTTATTCTGGTACGAATGATAAAACAGGTAAAGGCGAAGGACATGTAGCTATCATTTCAAAGGCTTGGAAAGATGAGCAAGGAAATATTAAGTTTGAAATATTAGGTCCCCATTATTTTAATAAGTCAGTCGAAGAGGGCAATAATAGTGGCATCGGTACAGATAAAAAGGATTATAATCTTGCTGACTATTTAAAACCTAACAAAAATCTTACTCTTGCAACCTTTAATGCAGATGTCATTCAGAGGGCCGAGGAAGCCAATAACCCTGCCAAAAGAAACAATGCCGCTGCAAATATCGGAACTATTGTATTTAAAGAAATGAAAAAAGAATTAGCAAATGCTTAAACAATTATCAAAACTTACTATCACCGATACTTTTAATAATGAGAGGTCATAAATGTTTTTAACTCTTCCAAGTAATTTCCCGATTAAATTTGATTTTGCTTCTCCAATACCATCTTCGGGTAATACTTCTTCGCAAACGAATACAGTTATAAACACTACAAATATTCCAAATAGCAGTAGTAATATAAGTGGCAATGAACAAGAAACCCTTCTAAGATTACTGCATGCAGAAGCTGGAGGTGAGGGTATCTTAGGTATGGCTTTGGTAGCTAGATCTGTTCTTAATCGACAGGAATTAATTAATTCTGGAAAGATTAAGGCTGGTGAATTTAACGCTAAGAGTGGTAGCCTGACTGATATTATTTCAGCTCCTAGTCAGTATCAGCCCTATGGCGAAGGAAAATTAAATAATGAGTTGTCAGCATCTAATAAAGAAAAAGCTATGCAGGCACTAAACCTAGCCTTGAATCCTGAAGAGTTAAAAAAACAATTACAAGCTGCTGGTAAGAGTACTACTGAAATAAATAAATTAATGGCATCTACTGGATTTAGAGCTGGTTCTGCTTTTAATGATCCGTCTCAAAATGTTAATAATGTGGTTTTAGGTAATCATACTTTTAATACTGCTGGAAATGCACAGCTTATGACCTTCGCCTAACACGCCAGCTCCTCACACCCCACATACGCCAAATTAAGTTTAACCCTACCAATCGCATAAGCCGTATCCAAGCTAGCTAAAGCTATATCAATGCGCAGAGAACCGTTACCTATAAAGGCTCCACCTGTATCTACTATTCTTGCATGCAGGTCTTTAAACTCCAAATCTTCGTAAATATCCTTTAGTTTAAATTTTTCAGTTAGGGTCTCTGAATCTATAGAAATCATAGTGCCGTAGGCATTTTTCGGGTCAGTATGATCTGCTGCTACGCCTATATAAAGATCTTCATCTTTCAGTCTAGAAAGGGCTTTACGCTTAGATAAGCCTTCTTCCTTAAATTCTTGCAGCTTCGTGATTATATCTTCCACTCTATGACCAATAAGAGTATTTCCTCTTCTATCTCTGGTACTTAATGTAGAGGTTTTATTTACTCCTCCTGGTACGTAAAAGGTGGCCACAGCTTCATTGGATTTAGATATCACTGTCTCTGACTCTTCGTCATCAATTCTGAGAGCAGAGTCAGTTTTACTGAAAAGTGGCTGCCCTGTCTTAATTAAGCTCAGTGACATCAGTAGAATAACTAAAATAAACTTTATGTAACTCATAATCTGAATAGAGAAAGAATCCTGAAGGATCAGAACAGATTGTATCACATAATAGTTTTATGAGTTTTTAGTTAAGAGCTGACCAGCTTAAATCAACTTTACCTATATCGTAGGCAGTTTTGATATTAGCCATGGCTATATCTAAGCGTCTAGGACCTTTACCGACGAAGGCTCCACCAGTATCTACTATTTTTACATGTAAATCACTGAAATTTAAACCTTCATAAATCTCATTTAATTTGAATCTTTGGCTTAAGGCATCTGAATTAATGCTAATTTTAGTCCCATATTTATTATTAGGATCTGTATGATCGGCAGCGACTCCTATGTAATGGTCGCCTTCTTTGAGCTTTTCTAAAGCTTGTTCTTTGCTTAGACCCTGGGATTTATAAGTTTTTAATAAATCGACTATATCCTCTACTCGATGACCGATTAAAGATTTTCCTTGACGGTCTTTAGTTCCGCCTTGCATGCTTATATCACCTTGACCTGGGGCGTAGAATGTCGCTACTGCTTGATTTGACTCTCCTGTAGATGCATTATTTTGAACCTTCTGTGTTCCGCTTTGATTTAGCCAAGTACCTAGATTGCTAAGATTTAGCTTCTCCACTAAACCCATAACTAAATTACTTAGGGTTACTTGATCGCCAGCAGCTCCTTCTCCCCAAACACGTCCAGAATTATCGTTCGGGCTATTGGGCTTTATTATTTTAGTTATTAACTGTCCTTTTTCATTGAGTGTTGCGATAAATTTAGTTCCATCCGCTGCTGTAATAAGCTTTGTATTATTATCTTGCTCTTCGATTTTATAAGAATTAGGATCTGAGTGTACGCCTAAATTAAAGGTTTTTGAACCGATTCCCAGTTTTAAAGTATTAATGTTATTAGGTACTATTGCCATAATATTTCCGAGTCTTAACTTTATCTCAAGTAAAACTTAGATTACATTTAAAGATATAAAGCTTTTTATCTATAAATTTTGATTAAGTTAATTTCCATGCTTAACAAAAATTCAAAATCTGCTACAATAACTTTTCTTATGGCATCGAAAAAAGGTGTAGGTAGTACTAAAAACGGCCGTGACTCGGAGTCGAAAAGACTTGGCGTAAAGAGATACGCTGGAGAGGCTGTTATTTCTGGAAATATTTTAGTTCGTCAGAGAGGTACTAAAGTTCATCCTGGTTTTAATGTTATGATTGGTAAGGATGATACTTTATTTGCTGTAGCAAATGGTACTGTAGAGTTTTATGTATCTAAAGGTAGAAAATATATTGGTGTAAGAGCCGCTTAATTTAGGCTTAGACATTATAGTTTATTTAAATTTTTAATATAAGTCTGCTGATTAAATATTTTGAACTAA
>DAISHM010000172.1:0-4166 GCA_036822535.1 Candidatus Caenarcanales bacterium | reverse complement strand
ATATGAGTTTCCCAATCACAGAAATCAAAATCGAAAAATAGATTTAAATTCAGAGCTAGATGAATTAAAAAATATCGCAGATACTATTAAAAACAATCAAGTCAAAGATGCCGAATCCCTCATGGGATATGAGGGTAGGGCATCTAAAATATACTTCGATGGGCTAAAACAAATAGTACCAGAAGAATTTAGTCTCACCCATCGTAATAAACAGCCTCCCAAAGACCCTTTCAATTCATTATTAAGCTTCGCTTATACGCTATTAATGTATGAGATTTACACAGCTGTCTCATTAAAATATTTACATCCATACAGAGGCTTTTTTCATAAGCCTCGCAGAGGGCATCCTGGACTGGTTAGTGATTTAATGGAGGAATGGCGTGCACTTCTATGTGACTCACTAGCGATCTCACTAATTAGCCACAAAGTGATTAAAATCGATGATTTCTTAGATCCAGATATAGAGACTGGCGGGGTTTACCTCAGGCAAGAAGCCTCTAAAAATTTCATAGAGCATTTCGAGCAAAGAATCAGGAAACTTAATTCCTACCTAGATTTTGTTGATTATCCCATGTCGTTTAGAGAATCCATCACCTTGCAAGTAGGTAGCCTAGTCAAAGCCTTAGAGAGTGCTGATCCTGAAATTTACAGACCAATACTTATTCGTTAATGGTACATGAAGACTTTATTGATCCAGAAAAGAGAAGAATGAAATCATATTTCGTAGTAGTAATTTATGACATCAGTGATAATCGAAAGCGTTATCGCTTGCATAAATGCATGGAAGGTTATGGAGAATGGGTGCAGCGAAGTGCCTTTGAGTGCTATGTCACTAATACACAGCTAGAGGAGATGAAAGCTGAGCTTAAAGAGCTTATAGATCCAGGGATTGATCTACTGAGGATTTATAAAATTAGCCATAGCCCACTTGTTTGGACTTATGGAAGGATAGGGGTGTCTCCAGATGAGGATTATGTGATTTTATGAGAAGGATTAATCCAATTAATTAGCTTGGTTTTAATATTTCCCAAACGCTCCACAGAGATATTACCCAAAATACCAGGTATTTGATCTTTATAAACTATTGCAAGTCTTGATACCCTAATTAAACTCTTTTGCTTTAAACCAGATGCCTTAAAATCCACATCTTCATCATCAATAATAATATCCAAATCTTTTATCTCTTGGTGTAGCTTAGTAGTTATCATACATAGCAGCCAATCTTCATAAGTATTTGGTAATTGTTTTAAGAGAACAGCAGGTCTCAACTTTATCTCATCTGATTCAATATAAGGGAAGGGCACTAAAACAATTTGACCTTCTATCATTTATTCATTTCCTTCAAATCACTCAAAGTATAAAGATCATCTTCATCTTCCATTCCACTCATTGCCTGGGAGAGAGAGAATCTTGACCAGTCTAGGTCTTCATTATGGAACTGTGTTTCCGTATTTTCTAAAATCAAAAAATCTATAAAACTAATGACCTTTCTCTGTTTTTCTAAAGAAAGCTTAGAAAGCTTGGCCAGTATTAGGTCTTCATTCGTCATCTACTTTAATGTTACTATAATTATCCTCATGACAAAAAAATATGTCTTAATCACTGGGATTGGTAATAATGACCCTTATACATCAGACGAGAAGATTAATTCAGCTAATCCAGAAGTCGGACCCAGCCTAAGCCTCATAGCAAAATATTTACCAGAATACCTGATTTTATTTATTACAGAAAAGATTATCAAAGAAAATAGACTAGAATTATTTAAACTTAGTATTCATGAAATTTATGAGTCTCAAAGTAGAACAAAGCCCGAACTCATAGAGATAAATTTAAGCGGTAATAGTAATAAGGAGGAATACCATTACCAAAAGGTTTTGTGTAAAGTAGTTCACAAACTCAGAGCGACTCTAAATCAACTCCAAAGCGCTTCTGATGCTAATTTTACTTATATCTTCTCTAAAACAGCAGCTACACCACAGCTGAAAAATGCTTTAGAGATTTACCCTCGTTTGTTTTTAGAAGATAATTACGAAATAATCACAAAAGAACGCTTATCTGCACCAGATAAATCTTCTTTACTGAATACAGAAAAATTCTCTTCACAAAAAATCACAGAAGCTTTATTTCATGATACGAAACTCAAAGCAGAAATAGCACAAAGCATTAATAATGTAAGTAATGAACTCACTGAACAAAAATTTTATGGTCTATTAGAGAGTTTCAGATACCTAATTAAATCTCATGAGTATTCAGCTGCGTTAAAGATTTTAAATCAAATCCTTAAACATGCTAATAGCTTAGATACTTTAAATATCTCACCCAAAATACTTGAAAAGCATAAAAAGCTTTTAATGATTGCGATAGATCTACTGGGGTTTCAATTACTTAAACCTGAACAGGAGAGTGATAGTAATCGATCTATCTATTATGATCTTTTACAGAGTAAATATTTAGATGAAGCACCTGAGATCAAAATCTTTCTAGATGATCTTCTTAAGAGACGAAATAAAGCAAAAATATTTTTAGCTTATGAGAATATTTTAGTCTTTCGCGAGAAAGCTTTATCTAAAGAATTTGTTCTAGGATTCTTAATTCTCTTTGAAAGACTTAGAAAAAATGACCTAATCAGCTCGCTAAAAGAGAATAAGCTTGAAAATGAAATTAAACTTAGTGAAAATGAAAAGATTCTCTCACTGGGAGAAGACTTTAAAAGATTTGTAAAGGAATATAATGGTGAAGGATTTTTATCTATAGAGATAGAAGAAGTGAAATATTGCGAAAGCCTTAGAAAACGGCTTCTAGATGGAGAAGTTAAGAATCTAGAAATACCAATCCTAGCCCTAGCCTTAGACTATCTTAATTACAGAGGGGTTAATAATAATTCCATAGATTTTTATAATGAATTAGTGATCAATAAAGAATTACGAGAAGAGTATAAAAATTTTAATAAGTTACGTAATAAGCTGGCACATGATTTTACTGGTATAGATTCTAGTTATTTAGAAAGTCAATTATTAGATACAGTAAAAGATGTCTTTAAGCTTGAATCTGAGAAGGGTTTCTATAAACTAGTAAACAATTTGATTTTAAAAAGTATTTTTGGTTTCTGCTAATTAATCCCTCAAGTGGTTGAATTAACCTCTGGTTAATTTAGCTATGGTAGAATTGGATATAGCATGGAAGCTGTAGTATTAACAAATAAGTTCAAGAAAACTGTAAAGAAGCTATTGCGTGAACAGGATTTGGATGACCTAATCAATTATCTACAGCTAAATCCAGAAGCTGGAGATATTATTCAAGGAACTGGAGGAGTAAGAAAATTAAGGTGGGCTAATCCAAGAAATAACAAGGGTAAAAGCGGTGGATGAGGACTTAGAATGAAAACAAAAAAAAGAGAAAAAACAATGGGAGAAGAATTAGTAGAAGCTGTAAAAGAAGCCATTGAAGACCCAAAATCCATGACCCTCTATAGAAAAGGGCTTGATATTAAATCAATTAGAAAATCACTTGGACTAAGCCAGTCTCAATTCGCTAAAACCTATGGTTTCAATCTAGATACACTAAAAAAATGGGAACAAGGGGCACATTCACCAGACCAAGCTGTAGTCTCTTATATTTCATGTATTTTCAAAAAACCTAAACTTATAGCGAATATCATGAAAAGCCATCCCGATGAAGATTCTTTAGCCTGCTCTGCTTAGGTATTTTCTAGATTAGCATTCAATTTTCTGCTGCTAAAAACTTTTCCCATACCGATAGCAGTTTTAATACCAATTCCAGAGTAATTAGCGAACTCTAAAAGCAGATTGATTAATTGATTAATCTGCCTAGTTTGAGCTTTAATTTTAAAATTCACATGACCAATAAAACCGCTGACTTTTCCTTTATCTATATTCATGAATTGACTCTTTAGATGACTAATTGAGCTAATCAGAAGCGAATTAGAGATAGTCTCGTATAAATCCATATCAAACAACTTAATCTCATCTGAGAAATTATCCCATTTTTTTAAAAGGCTAAAAAGTATCAAATCCTCTCTGGGATAGTGTAAGTAACGCCCATCTGTTTTAATACTAGTCGGAGTTAAAAACTTAACGCTAACTCTGTCATTCTCCGCGAAGTCACTAGAATAAAACTTTTTAAACAGCTCATCATACGAAGTGCTT
>DAISHM010000171.1:0-4196 GCA_036822535.1 Candidatus Caenarcanales bacterium | reverse complement strand
CCAAGATATTCTAGTTCATGATTCTCTAGAAAATCTTTGACTACTTTGTCTTGATTAATTCCTGGGAAACCTATCAAGAAAGTGGGTTTGAATGATTTTAGTTCAGAATTATTGTTAGTTACTGAGTTTTCCTTTTTAGCTTTGAAAAGATCTTCTTTAAAAGCAGATTCCATTAGTTTTAACAAATCCTGATCTTTTTTAAAGTCATAGTTTATATCCTTATTCTTATGATTAGCAGCCTCTTTGAAATGTTCATTGGCTTTAGAATAATCCATCTGATCCATGTAAACTTTAGCTAGCGAGAGATTCAAAAAGGATTTCTCGAGACGACTTAATTTTTTAAAATCTAAAGTTTTTTTCATGTCTTGTACATAATTATTACTTAAGTCTTTAAATGAGCATATTTCAGAGAGAAGAAAGTAAGCTTCTGCAATATTCAGGTTTAAAAATAGAGACTTTTCTAATTTAGAAAAGGCTTCTAAATTTTTACCTTCTTTAATTAATAGCTTAGCCCACTCTAGATGTGCTTTATCATTATCTGGATTAATATTGAGCAAGCTTTTTAAATTTAGAACAGCTTCCTCGTGATAATTAGACTCCCTATAAATTTTGGATAATATTAGCTTAGCTGCTGCTAGGACTTGATTATCACTGATTTGGTTTAAGATTGCTAAGGAAGCCTTAGCTGCCTCTGGATAATTAGATCTCACTGAATAAAGTAATTGAGCTAACTCAAATTTTAGTTTCTCATCTCTAGGAGCTTTAGCTAGAGCTTTAAATAAAAATTGCATCGCTGAGTCTATGTCTCCTTTCTTAATAGAGATTTTACTCATGCAGACCAGTAAATCTGGCTCGTCATTATTTTCAGATAGTAGATTCTGGCAGAGTCTTTCTGCTCTTGCAATTTTATTTTTTTCTACTAGCTCTTCTATTAAGCTTAAAGTTGCTATTCCTTCAGTTGTTGATTTATTAATAAAACCTAAAGTCATGTGTTTATCATGCCTAAGCGGACTGAGCTTTTACTCAGCCATTAAATGTATTTGTTATTTTTTTAGATTAAATGGTATTTTGGTATGAGTTTATACATTTATTTTTTACTGAAAAATGCTTTTAAGATGAGCAATATTAAGTCAACTGAAGTTTTAATCGAAGATTGGACTGATTTTGATAAATCGATCCTGCACAATATTTCGTCAGAATACTATGCAAAGAAGGGTATAGATGCTTTTGATAATAGTAAATTAAATGAATCTATTCCTAATTCTGTAAGCTGTAGTTATCCTCATGCTCTATCGGTAGCTAAAATTTTATTAGCTAATTTATCTAATTATCCATCTACTAAGAAAGTTAAAGTCCTTGAATTGGGTTCAGGGTCTGGAATGTTTGCTCGTCATTTTCTGCTAGCTGCTGCTGAATTAGGTTTTCTTGAGAGATTAGAGTTTTATCTTAGTGATATTGCAGCACATTCACTTTTACAGATTAAAGAGAAAGGTATTCTAAAAGAATTTACTGAAGGTTTAAATTATCATTTACTTACACTAAGGTTGCCAGATCTTGATTCTGTTAGTGATGTCTATGGTAATGTTTTTCAATTAAGTGATTTAGATCTTGTTGTCGCTAATTACGTTATAGATGCTTTGCCAATGATGCCTTTAAGAAGGAATAAAAATGGTAAATTCGATAAGCTTCAGCTCAGGCTTGCAGATAAAAGATCCTTAGAAGAAGTGAATTTAGTTCATGATACTTCTTTTCTCTCCAGATTAGATATCAAGGAAAAGTGGGTGGAGTACAATCTTGAAGAGGCAAGTGGTATAGAAAGAAAGTATTATTCTACCTTTGAAATAAATTCTCAGAAATATCCTCCTGGAACAGCTTTGCGTTATAACTATTTTGCCCTAGCGGTTATCGATAGTTTAAAAGCTAAGCTAGTTGAGAAAGGTTTCTTCTATATTTTAGATATTCCATCTCAAACAGGGATTAGCCAGAGTACTTATTTGGTATACGCCAATTCTGTAGCTAATCTCATAGATGAGCAGTTACTTATCGAATTTACTCGTTCAGAAAAATTACATACTTTAAATCATCGAGACCATATTTTCTTTAGGCTTTTAGTGTGTAATTCATCTGAAGTAAATCATTCTCTGGTGCAGGCTTTTACACATGAATTTCATACTACTAATCATACGAACCTCTATCACGAGCTAACACAGATGCTTAATATGATTAGAAGTCCTCAGTCGATTGATGTACTTAAATTTTTAATTGATAAGTTTCAAGAAATAGATGGTAAATCCGCTCTCAGTATAACCTCTAAGGGCTTTTATTATGAAGCTATTAGAGATTATCCTAAAGCATTTGAACATTATCAAGCAGCTCAGACTGTGGATTTCTTTAATGAATGTCTCTTAGAAGAGAAGCTCACTAAGTTAAGTAGTATCTTAAAGCCAGTACAGCAGTATCAGATTATTTGATCTTTTACGGCAGTAATGATAAGGCTAGCTGTGGCGATGAATTGGCTTGGGCTAGCATTGATGCTGAACTCTGCTGTAAAATCTGATTTTTTACAAACTCTGCACTTTCGGAGGCTACATCTACGTCTCTGACACGCGATCTAGCTGACTGTAGACTCTCTGAATACCTATCTAGATAGTCAATGTTACTTTCTAGAGAGTTAGTGTAGGCTCCAATCTGTGACCTCATTCTAGAGACGTTGTTAATCATGGTGTCTAGATTAAGTAATGCATCCCCTGTAGCTGTAGTAGTACCACTCAGGCTTTTGACGTTTGTTGAACCTATGCTAAATGCACTTAATGCTACCGTGGCTCTTTCACCGAGTGTGCCATAAGCCGCCGCCGCCGTGCCACTAGAAGCCCAGTCTATCTTGAATCCAGTGTTGGTGCTTGTTCCAGATGATGTTCTCATGGTCAGGGTATTACTGTCATTTGCACCTATTTGTAATGTGATATCAGCACTGCCTTGAAGTAGATTAACTCCATTGAATTGTGCTTGAGTTCCCATATCTTGGATGGCTTGAACCCTTTCATTAATCTCTCTTTGAATAGCATCACGCTCATCGGTACTGTTAGTTCCATTTAAGCCCTGTACAGTTAATTCGCGAATTCGCTGTAGATTATCCTGTACTGTACTCAGAGCACCGTCTATAGTAGAGATCATAGATATACCATCTCCGATATTTCTACGTGCCTGATCCATACCACGAATGGTAGTATTCATTTTATTAACTATAGAAAGGCCAGCTGCATCGTCACCAGCACGGTTAATTCTATATCCTGTAGATAATTTTTCTGTAGAACCCTGAAGGTTCTTAGTATTCATTCTTAAAGCTCTTTGAGCAATAAGACTCTGTACATTAGTTGTAATGTTGACTCCCACTTGATTTATCCCCCTTATTATTTCCTTGTACCTTTCTTTATCGGTTATCTAGTGGAGATACTTTAATGAAATTTATAAAAATAGAAATGCCTAGAGTTTAATCTTTTTAAGATCAAGTCTCTAGGCAGTTTGTAACCAATTCCATACTGGTTAGGAATGGAATTCGAGGTGAATCGTATATTTGATTAGTCTTTATGGAAGCAGATTTAGGGCTATCTGAGGTGTAGCATTAGCCTGAGTAAGCATAGTAGCAGCAGATTGCTGAAGAATCTGTGCTCTAGAGGTTTCTGAGCTTTCCATCGCTACATCTACGTCTTGGATTCTAGATCTAGCACTTCTTAAACTTTCTGAGTATCTATCTAGATAGTCCATGTTAGAGCCTAGAGAATTTTCGTAGGCACATACTTGAGATCTCATCCTAGACACATTATTAATCATAGAATCTAGATTGAGTAAGGCATTTGCAGTGGCCGTCGTAGTGCCACTTAAACTTTTAACATTAGTAGAGCCTATACTAAAAGCACTTAATGCTACCGTGGTTCTTTCACCGAGCGTGCCATAAGCGGCGGCAGCAGTACCACTGGAAGCCCAGTCTATTTTAAATCCAGTATTAGTGCTTGTTCCTGAAGATGTTCTCATGGTTAGAGAGTTACCGTCATTTGCACCTATTTGTAGAGTAATATCAGCGGAACCTTGCAGTAAGCTGACTCCATTGAATTGTGCTTGGCTTCCCATGTCTTGAATAGCTTGAACTCTTTCATTAATTTCTCTTTGAATAGCATCACGCTCATCGTTACTATTAG
>DAISHM010000170.1:0-4216 GCA_036822535.1 Candidatus Caenarcanales bacterium | reverse complement strand
TCCACCTACTTGCTTAAATCTTCCTCTTATAGTACAAGTCTGTTTCTCAACCGGGCATCACTACGATATAAATCCATAGGCGAGGTAAATCATATGGGGATTGAAGGAATAAACCCTAATTCATACAGTAACTTTCCAATCGATACTTACGGTGCTAATCGTTCGTATTCTGCAAATAGAATAGAGCGGGGTGCTGCTGCGGCAGAAAGTACTGGTTCTTTCTCTAAAGTAGAAGGCGATGTCGCTGATATAAGCTTTGAAGCTGCTCAGAGTTTCTTAAGCTTAGGCAGTGATTCAGTAGGTTCTTCTGCTAGAGCGGAGCGGGTGCAGTCACTCAAGTCACTAATCGATAAAGGTGAGTATTTTAATCGGGTAGATTCTTTCAGTGTCGCTGGTGATCCAGGTCTCATTGAGGCTATCTTAGGTTAGTTTACCTAGTATCATCTGAGTTAATTACTCAGATGCTGCTGTCCTAGCGTGATTATTGAGGGAAAGGCTTGAATGAAAGAATTAAATGATATCTTAAACGAAGAGTATGAAGTTTACTCTAAGTATCTTAAACTCGCAGGTAAAAAGCGAGAGGCCTTAATTAAAAATAATATAGATCTTCTGCCGAAGATCACTGATATAGAGAGAAAACTCTCTACTAAAATTTTGCAGCTTGAAAACAAAAGAAAATTGTTTTTAAGGGAAGAAGGTTACGGAACTAACGTTACTATTGGAGAGATTCTCGCGAAGCTCTCTGATAGTAACGATTCTGCACATGAACAAGAAAGTCTAGAAGAGAGCGCAAGGCGTCTTAAAGAGACTTTAGAAGAGTGTAAAAAAATTAATGACAATAATATGGCTTTAGTTAGACAGTCATCTAGCTATATTAACCATATGATTAAGGTATTTACTAAGTCAGATAAATCAGCTGAAAGTGCTACTTATCAGAAAAACGCTGTAGGGAAAATTGAGAATATAAGATTGGCCGATATTCAAGGTTAATTTTAAATTCATCGATTTAACTAACTATGACAGCAGTTTTTTTAGTACTTGTCTCAGTCTGCGTTTTCGGCGGTTTCATGCTCGAAGGCGGGCCGATTCATGCAATTTACTCAGTCTGGCAAGAATATATAATTATCTTCGGCGGCAGTACTTCTATCTTTTTGGCTATGTGCCCGGGTAAAGTCCTGAAGAGCATTCTAGCGAATATAGGTCGTCCTTTTAAAGAAAGTCCATATAATGTTGATTGCTTCGCAGAGTCTTTACAAATGATGTACGAGTGCTTCGTAAATCTGAAGCGTGGTGGTATGCTGAGTTTAGAGAAAGATGTCTCAGAACCCTCTAGCAGCTCTATTTTCACGAAATATCCGAGTTTTTTAAATAATCACCATGCAGTACATTTTTTCTGTGACTCTTTAAAGCTAGTCATTAACTATAACTCTAAGCCCGATGAGATTGAAGCTGCGATGAATGCTGAAATTGATGCACATCACGCAGAATCTGGTATAGGTCCTGGAGCGATTAACCGTATCGCAGATGCGATGCCAGCGGTAGGTATAGTAGCAGCCGTACTCGGGGTTATTATCGCTATGGCACATATAGATGGCCCGCCTTCTGAGTTAGGTCATAAGGTATCAGCAGCTTTAACTGGAACGCTTTTAGGTATTCTCGCTGCTTACGGCTACTATCAGCCCATAGCACAGCATATAGAATATTTAAATACTGATGAATCCCAGTATTATCAAATGCTAAAAGAAGGATTAATCTCCTATCTAAATGGAGCAGAGCCTTTAGCTGCTGTAGAAATAGCTCGTAGAACTATTTTTCATTATAATAGACCAAGCGGAGCTGCTCTAGAAGATGCTTTAATGAGTATTAAGCCTAGAGTTAAATAAAGTCTTAAACGCTCTGCGGGACTGCCGCTTCCTCAATTAAGTTACTAAATTCAATAATAGCCTTATTAATACCAGTATCTAAATCTACTAAACTAGCTTTATCATCCATGTAAGCTGGCGTAGAGACGATTTTATTTTTCTCATCTAAAATACATTCACTGCTAAGGCATTTCATTGATTTAACCCCGATATTTTCTAGGCTTAAATTAGGAGCATCTTCTATGCCTAAAGTGAGAACTGCATCTGGAGCTAAATCTGCGATAGATAAAGCGACTAATGCAGGAGCTATGCAAATCGCAAGTATAGGCTTTTTCGCCTGAAAACTCTCACGAATAATACGCTTCACATCCGCATCTACAGTAGCTTCCACCCCATCTTTAGCGAAGGAGCAGAGATTCTTAGCTACACCAAAGCCACCAGGAATCGCTAATGCATCGTAATCTTTCATCGAAACAGTACTTAAATCTTTTATGTCACCACGTGCTATGCGAGCCGCTTCTATAAGTACGTTCCTCTCTTCATTTAGAGTAGAGCCATCTATAAAGTTAATTACATCGCTTTGTTTTTTATTTGGTGCTGCACACTGAAATTTCATCCCGACCTTCTCTATCGCAGTCAGAGTGAGCACAGCCTCCCTAATTTCACTACCATCTTTAGCGCCGCTACCTGCTAATAGTACTAAGACATTCCTTCTTTCCATAGAATATATTTTAAACTAAAGACTAGCTCATCAAACAATCAGTTCTAAAACATAATCTGTAACAGTTCTTTCAGTAGTACTAAATCTATTCTTCCAGAGCTAGTCCTATCTTCAGTATTTACTCTAAAGGAGGTAACTCGCATCAATAAATAAAAAACCAACTGAAAATACTTTTCATTTAAATTTTTAAAAGGCAAATTATTTTCTAAGATAGAATTCTCAAGAGATTCTCTAGAAATGAACTTTTAACCTCAAAATTCGGGTAAGAAAGAGAATATTTTGTAATATCGTTACGTACATTAAAATTCTTAATAGTTAGATATCCCGTATCATATAGAATCGGCACCAGAGGTACGTTATCTATATCATAGTTTTTTTAAAAGGCTTTCACTTAAAGTAACTGAATCCTCATAAGCCTCTATTTCTGGATTACGCAATTTAATTAATTCAGAAAGATAAGTAGGCGTGCCTGTATCAAACCAAAAATTACGAAATACCGCCTCAGCAAAGAAAGATAAAGTAGAGAATGGATTATAGACTTTAGTCTCATTTTCAGAGAAACGATAGCCGTTATACCAGTATTTAATTTTTTCAAGTAAATTATCTCGCTCGATTAAAAGCTTCTCAGAGACTATATTTAGATATTCATTAAAATAGCTATCTAACTCTTCTTGCGTAATGCCTAAAAGAGGTGAATATGTCTCCTACATAGAAATATTTACTAAATTATTTAAACCAGAGAAGATAGAAGTTCTTGCAAATTTACTAACACCAGTCAGGAAAACAAATCTAAGATTCGCATCTTCTGATTTCATAACTTTATAAAAGTCATGTAAAATTTCTCGATTCCTTATCGCAAGCTCTACCTTATTAACATGCCGAATAATCGGATCATCATATTCATCAATAAGCACCACCACTTTTTCTTGATACTTAATAGCTAACTCACGAATGAGCTGCTGTAACATCCTTTCAGGCTCAGCCTCTTTGACGAGAACCGAATAGTTTGCAGCATTATCTGAAATTAAACCCTTCAAACCTTGAATCAGATTCATTTCTGTTCTTTTACTTACTACTGAAATATCTAACTTAATTACAGGGTATTCTTTCCAAACATAATCAGAGTTATCTATCCATAGACCTTTAAATAAAGTCCTTTGATTTTTAAAAATTGCTTCTAAGGTCGAAATTAAAAGTGATTTACCAAAACGGGGTGGGGGGCTTAAGAGAAAGACTTGAGCAATCTAAATCTTCCTTAATTATCTATCTCAAATGTTACTATAATCATCCTAATGAAGAAAAAAACATTTGGACGAATGCTAATTGAGACGATTAACGAATCTATAAAAAACCCTCAGTCCATGAGCGTTTACAGAACTGAAATTGATATTAAATCAGCTAGAAAATCACTTGGATTGAACCAGTCTCAGTTTGCAAAAGCCTACGGCTTTAACTTAAACACACTTAGGGAGTGGGAACGAGGAACGCAGACACCAGACAAAGCAGTAATATCATATATTTCATGCATTTTAAAAAAGCATAAACTCATAGCAAACATCATTAACAGCTGTCCCCGTGAAGATTACATCAGCTACGATGAATTTATATCAAAAAAATCAGTTAAAAAAACGAC
>DAISHM010000169.1:0-4220 GCA_036822535.1 Candidatus Caenarcanales bacterium | reverse complement strand
AAAATTAAATGGGGGTTTTTAGGTGGTGGATTAAGGTCTAATGCAACTGAACTCCTACATAAGCTTTGAGATCTAGCTTTAGGAAATGAATGCTCTGATGATTTAAAGGAGAGTGCAAGAAGATCTTTAAGATCTATATTAGAAGATGCTAATTCTAATCTTCGTTCTCCAGAGACGTCCGTAGAGAAAGTAGTATTAGCTAAGAGTCCTACTGAGGCATTAATTGCTTCAGGGGAGATTTTAAGTACAATCGATTTTAGTAGGAAAAATGGCTTTTTGAGTTTTTTTTCTAAATCCACCAAAGACATTGAGACCAATATTGATAAGCTTTTGACAGAAAAATTGAAAGCTTATGATCCACAGGTAAGGGGCTTTTATCACGAAGTCGCTAAAGCTGAGATCTTGAATATTTTTCAGGATTCAGAAAAAATTTTAATTAGTGATGAATATGCTGCTTTTAGAGCGGATCCTCGATCTAGAGATTTAGTAAATCATTTGAGAAGGGCTTTAGCTGAAAAATTTGAAGCATCCATTCCTCAAGAAGCTAAGCTGAATAAAAATATTCGAGCAGAATATACAGTCTTAACTAAAATGCTAGAGCTAGTAAAGCATGCACCTGGCTCAGCTTTATACCAAAAGGCTAAAGAAAATCTTTTAGATGCGGTGAATACTTCTGCTGAAAAGCAATTCATTCTTGAAGAGAGAATTGCGAAGCTAAATGAAAAAATTCAAGAAAGACAGGAAAAAATAGAAAAAGGTTTAGGAGATTCAGAACTTCATAATTACCAGCTTCTAGAGCTTAGAGAGAATTTGAGAATCTTAACTAAAAAACATCATGAATTATTAGACTTAAATGATAGAGAAGCTGAACTTGTAGAGAAGACTTGGACTAAAATGGAATCTCTGACTGGGTCTCGTGCTTTGCAGGAATCTTTGCAAAAGGAGTTGTTCTATAACATAGTAGACGGTAAAAGACAGATAGATAAAGAATCTGTGAAATCCTTATTCCCGCATGATGAATGGTCCCCTTTAACTGACACGGAAATTAGTGTTAAAGAGCTGATCGAAGCTTATAGAAATAGATCTGGAGCAGGTATAACAATTAAGCTTAATGGAGTCTCAGGATCAGTAGAGCTAAATACTGTTACATATAATCTATCTAGTGCTCAAGCTCATATGATTACTGAATTTGCAAGGCAAGAGGAAGAACGTAGCTCAAGCTTAAGTGAAAAGCAAAATGAATTAAGTACTTTGCGAGAAGAAAGAAAACTTATAAAGGAGGAGATACTTAAATCTTCTAATGATTTGACTCAGCCATCTGCTGCAGACTTAGTTAGACATTTGTTTCAAAATTCAGATACCGATACTACTCAAAAAAGATTTACCGTATTGAAAAAAGATTTAGAAATTTTAGCTAAACGTGGTAATGATAATGCTGCAGATCTAATAGTTTTAATATCTCAGTCTGAGAATCGATTCCAAGGTATTAATAATAACCTGAGTGAACTGTTTGCGGATACTGAACTTAAGGCACTCAGTGAGGGAACGGCATATCAGAATTTATTTAATTCATTAAGTTCAGGAAATTATGACAGAGCTAGTGTTACTACGATTATAGATAATTTAGAGAAATTTACTTTAGATGCTAAGTCTAGAGGTATTCTTGATCAAAATCAAGAAGAAAGAATTTAAGAGATAGTCGATATGGTTAATCAAGATCATAATGCTTTAATTAAGGAGACTTTGACTATTAATAAGGTTCTATCTTTTGAAGCTGCACAGCAGAGCTTTATCAGCACTAGAGCTAGAGAAAGTGATGAAGATATTGCAGCAAAAACTATTAAACTAGATTTAAATGTTAATCTAGGTATAGCTACTCATAAACAGCTTGCAGAGAAATTAGAGCGTTACGAGACTCTGGAGTCTTGCCTTACTGATTTAGATAGAGAAGTTAAAGTTTTAGAAGATGATGATTTATTCTATAAATCTCTTGAAGAAAAACGAGAAACCTATTTTAATAATTTTGTTTTAAGATCATCTGAGATTAAATATGACAATTTAGTAATTATGGGTTTAACTGATCCACATAAATCTCAGGAACAGATTTTAGATCCATTAAGTCAGATCTCTACTGATTTTATTATTGAAAGACAGTCTGACTCTAAACTAGGTGATGTTTTGAAAGTTTTAATGGCTTATATATTAGATTTTGCTGCAGGTTTTATACCAGCATTGCGTGAAGGTCCTTCAGAGAATGATTCTCGCAATAATATTGTTAATTTTCCGCGCACCAAACCACCTCAGCCCATAGTGCAGGAAGAGGAGAAAACAGCAATAGCAGCTTAGTTTGGAAATAGATTTATGACAGTGAATATAGAACAATTAAGAATTAAACTTACTCAAGAAGAAGAGTTACAGACTGAAAGAGGAAATCAAGCACGGTTGAATGCTGTAAATTTTCTGTTTGAGAATTTGAAATCTGGTGGTGAGTGGTTGAAATTAGAAGGCATTAAGCTTTTATATTTTTATCGTGATTTAGATATCGTTAATAAAAGAATGAAAGATTTTTTTGAAAATACAGAAAACCCCGTAATTAAAAGAGCTTTGGAAGAGTTTTTTGCTGGTACTTTAGATGTCAATGATATTATTGCTCAAAGAAAACGCAAGATGGAGATAAGGGAAGAGTTACGTCTTTTAAAAATAAGTATTCGTCAAGAAGCATTAGAGACTAATTCAAATGAATCTCTAGGTTTTCTAGATTTAACTGCATTAAAAGTTAAAGATATTGCTGTCAAAAACTAAGTTTATGAAACTTTCTATCAATACACGACTGTGTTCTTTTAGGAGTTATATTTGCCTACTGGGTTTCGAGATATTAAAGATTCTATCCAAGCTTATCAAGGAGCTAGGGAGACTAGGCGTATCGCTGAATTCAAACGTAATTTAGAGCAGAAGAATAGGACTGCTGACTACGTCAAGGATGTAACTGTCTCTAAATTTCAGTCTAGCTTAGATAATTTAGCTCAGTTAGATTTTACTGCGAAATCCGTTCCTGAATTTAGAAATCAAGTAAAACCAATTATCGAGAATTTAAGTTTTTTAGATAGCTCAAAGACTGATGAGCTTCAGTTCTTTAAAAATAATCCTAAAGCTATTCAGAATTTAGTTTTACTAGCCTCTCAGTATGAAAATGATTTGGAGATTAAGGCTAGCTCCTCTAAACTATTAGCAACGGTTTTAAATAATTCAATTAGTGGCAGTGCTTTATTAGATCGAACTGAGAAAATGCATTTGTCTAATTTTTTGAAAGTAATCGCTGCTGATAGCTCTCATGAAAAATATTCTGCTGCTGTAGATTTCCTTACTGTTTTAAATGAGCAGAGGGGGGCTTTAGTCACAAATTTGAGTAAATTTTATAAATCTTTAGATAAAGATTCAAAGTTAAATCTTAGAAGCCTTCTGCTAGAACCATTAGAGAAGGGGTTAATAGCTAAAGAAATATCCACAATTTTGGATGATCCGATGAATTTAGTAGAAACACTTAAGCAGAGTTCTAAAGGTATTAATTCAGATGAGCATAAGCTTGCTAATAGAATTTTAGATTTAGCAGCTTCTAGCTTTGAAGCTAAGGCTTTTAATAATTTAGATCCAGTCTGGAATTCACTTCTTAAAGGTGTAATCTCTGCTAAGACTGATACTCAGGTTAAGACTGCTGTCACTGCTGTCGCTAGTCAAATGGGGCAGACTTTAAACAATATATCTGAGCATGATTTGAAAATACAAAACATGGAGAATTTATTATCTCTTGTGAAAGTAAATTTGGGATTATCTTCTGGAACTACTATGAATTTATTAGATTTAGGGGATAGTTCAGACCCCAATCTAGACAAGACTCTGAAAAATATTTTGCTTAATGAAATATATACAAATTCCGAGAAAGATTCTATGGTTTGGGCTAATATTCATCGTGTTTTAGATAGATTGGCTGATGATGATTTAGATCGCATGATTTATATATTGGCAAATCGTTTAAACGCTGATGGGCAGAGAGAATTTAATTCTCATCTTAGTATGAACCTTATTGATACCGAGCTTCCCCGAAATGCAGATAATTTAAATCTCACTTTTTATTCTCCTTCGGGCATAGTGTCTAGTAGTTTAGATTCTTTAACCGATAGAGAAAAAAGAAATTTTCTTAGCCAGGCATTAAACTCACCTAA